>QKHT01000064.1 GCA_003249935.1 Bacteroidota bacterium | reverse complement strand
TGCTTAATACTGTTGGCATCCGTTTTCCAAATGAACCAAAGCTTACAATGCTCATCGCGTATGGCATACCCATCAATCGAACCCGCTGCTTCGCAAATAATCGGACCATGATCTTTATACGGCCCTTCGGGCTTATCGGCACTTGCCACCCCCAAACACAAACCTCCACCTTTTTTACGCGCTGTATAATAAACGTAAATCTTGCCATTATCAACACTTAGTTCCGGTGCCCAGTAAGCGTTAATAATCCAGTCGGGCTTGGTTTCGAAGATATTTGAAATCCACTCCCAGTTTTTTAAATCGTTCGATTTTAGTATTGGAAAACCGGGTGTCCAATTCGAACTTGTTGCCGAGCAATAATAGGCATCACCGAACTTAATAATGGATGGGTCGGGAAAATCGCCGGGTACATTGGCCTTTTGACTCAATGCTGTTGAGCCTATAATCAGTGTAATAATGAATACCAAAAAACGCCGTTGTTTCTGAAATGGATTATTTAACATACAATTTTAATGTGTAATAGTTGTTTTGTTTTTGTAATGCATTGATCTTAAGAATATTACATAATAATGCGAATATTTGTAGATAACTGTATATGAGCCTCTTAAATTTTGTCGAACGTCGAACGTCGAACGTCGAACATCGAACATCGAACATCGAACGTCGAACGTCGAACGTCGAACATCTATTACATTTTAATCTTCTTCTTTAATTTTCTGACGCGCTGCAGCCGGGCGAGGAAGTACAAATGTGCGTTTAAATTCGCTAACCATCAGCTTTTTGAGTTCAGCTACTTTTTCGGGATATTTTGCTGCAAGATTGGTGGTTTCGGAACGATCGTTTTTTATATTATACAGTTCATATTCAACCTGATCCGAAATGTCGTTTTCAAGCATAGCCGGTTTACGACTCACCAATTTCCAATCGCCACGCCGTATGGCTGGATGTCCCGAATGCTCGTAAGTTAATACCCGGTTGGCATCAACTTTCCCCTTTAATGTTTTAAACAGAGAAATGCCCTCCATTGGAGTAATTTGGTTGCCGTTAAATGTGGTAGGGTAGGTTGCTCCCGAAACATCGACACAGGTTGCCATTACATCCACAAAGTGGGCGTATCGTTTGGTGAAAATTTGCGATTTTTTGATTTTCGCCGGCCAATTGATTATTAGTGGCGAACTGATGCCGCCTTCGTGAACATACTGTTTGTAAAGTGTAAAAGGTGTGTTGCCAACATTGGCCCATCCCGAACCAAAGGAGAATAATGGACCATCGGGACCGCCCATGCGTTCGAGCGATTCGCCTTTGTGCAATACATTGGGATGTCCCGGTGTAGCACCGTCAACACGTGCATCATACGTTGGGTATTCGAAACCAAATGGTTCCCACTCGGGACACGAACCGTTGTCGGCCATAAACAGTATCAGCGTATTATCGAACTGATTGGTCTCTTTGAGGTATTGAACCACCCTGCCCACATTCTGATCCATGTTGTCGAGCATGGCCGCAAAAACAGCCATACGACGGGCCAAATCAGCCTGACGATCGGCATCGAGTATTTCCCATGCCGGATTATGAATGCCATCGCCCGGTACGCCATTGCGCTTTGCTAATTTAGGCTCGGGGATATCGCTTCGTTCCGAAAGTTTTATGTTTTTATCGACAACACCCAGCTTTTTCTGGCGTTCGAGCCGTTGTGCCCGAATCACATCCCAACCCACTTTGTAAGTCTCTTTGTACTTTTCGATATCTTTTTTAGGTGCCTGCAACGGGAAATGAACCGCTTGAAAAGAGAGGTACATAAACCAGGGCTTTTCTGGTGTTTTTTCGCCCGATTTCAAAAAGTCGAGTGCATAATCGGTAATCGCATTTGTGGCAAAAAATTCGCCCGGTTTATATTCGCGCTCGGGGCGACCTTCGGGATAGCGGTGCATCCATTTCGAACGCCATCCGTCAACACCATAATCGGTTAAAAAACCGTAGTATTCGTCAAATCCACGATCGATAGGGCCGGGGTAGTTGACATGCCATTTGCCCGAACCGTAAGTTTTGTAACCTGCCGATTTCAATACCTCGGCCATGGTTACCGCATTGGGGGTGAGCTTTCCGGTGTAACCGTGCACCCCACGATCGGGCCCCACAAAACTACCAATTCCTGCTTGATGCGGATATAACCCGGTAAGCAACGAGGCACGACTCGGACAACAACGCGCCGAGTTGTAAAATTGGGTGAACCGTACGCCTTGTGAGGCCAACTTGTCGATGTTTGGCGTGTGGATCTCACTGCCATAACAACCCAAATCGGAATATCCTAAATCGTCGGCCAAAATGACAAGGATGTTTGGCTTTTGCGTCGTTTTTGCCGAAGCAATACCTGTTGCCGAAATGGCTAAAAGGCTTAATGTTAATGTTTTTGTATTCATGTCGTTCCCGTTTTCTGCACAACGAATCAGTAATCCAATATCAGGTTTCCGCTACTACGTTTAATAGAGTACTTCGCTTCTGTAAGCCAATGTTCAGTGCATTGCTTTAATGTGTGCTCAAATAAAACAATACTTTTAGTCGACTTTAAATTTACAAACAGTCAAATCTAAAGTCTCAAATAGCGTACCCTGAAATTGCCGATAATGTATTCATTATCTAATTGTTCGTTAAATAGTTTAATGTTTTGATATTATGAAGGTTATATAACAATGTGAGTTTTTGAAAATTGTCGGATATGAGCCTTCTAAATTTTGTCGGCCATCTTACCATATATTGTTATCATCACCTATCTTTTATTCACTCTTTTAATCAGTTCTACCTCCTCTTCGCTAAATGGCGTGCCATCTTTGCGGAGTATATCATGGAACCACAATTCCGGTTCTTTACCATCCTTTATAGGCGTATCCCAGGCAAATATTGTATTGGTTTTTCCCGATACAAAACCCCAGTTAATGGCCCCCACATTATTCTTTTTTAGCATTGGTAATATGGTAAAAAACAGGCTGCCATTTCTGCGGGCCATATATTCGGTACAAACCATGGGGCGGCCATGTTTTTTCAGGGTTTGAACCTCGGCAATATGGTTGTCGATGTATTTGTAATTATGGTAAGTAATCACATCGGAGTTTTCGAGCTGAAAAGCGTTCAAGTCCTTCAACCCCGGACTCCAAATGCCGGCACTAAGTGGTTGCGACGGCCGAATTTCGCTACCCCATGCAAAAACCTGTTTGAGCAGAGGCATCGATTTGTTCCCATATTTGCTGTTGCCCGGTTCATTGTAAACATCCCACATTACTATGCGGTTGTCGTTTTTAAAGGTGGTCATCAAATCCTTCACGTAAGCTTCCAGGGTGTTTACTGTTTCGGGCTTTTCGAATATTAAATCGCCCGGATCGCGTACCCAACCCGAGTTATGAACGCCGGGTTCGGGTTCCGGTTGTTTCCCCACAGCGTAGGTGGCCCGCCAGCAGTCGTCGAAAATCACAAAAATAGTCCCGATGTTGTGTTTCCACGAAATGGAGAGATACTGGTTCAGCCTTTGTTTAAACCCCTCTTTATCAGTTTCCCATGCGGCATGGTGCAAATATACGCGCATACAGTTAAAGCCAAGATCCTGAGCCCAACCGAGTTCGCGGTCGATGGTTGCGGGGTCGAATGTTTCGGTCTGAAACATTTCGAGTTGATTAATGGCGGTACTTGGCTGAAAGTTACAGCCACTGAGCCATCCCCACTGTTTGGCCCATTGGTTGGCTTGTTCTACGGTCCATTTATTTGTGTTTTGAGCCTGAGTTGCCACTGCCGCAAAACAAACTACGAATAGTGTTAAAAGCGTTCTTCGTTTCATATTGTCACTTTAAATTTTAATCCAATTTCAAAATTAAAGTAATAATACGAACCATATTTGTGAATTTCGTTCAAATGGGAGGCAATTGCGGTATTATTGTTTTAAAAGCTATCACTATTGTTCATAGGTGGTTTAATCAACCAAGGTTTCAGTTTTTTTTACTTTGGTGTATTATCATTTGGTTGTGGATTGGCGCACAATAAGTTCGGGTGTTATTATGCGCCGGGGCATTGGAGTGATTTTGGGTGAACCTGAAGCGATAATTTCGAAAAGGACTTCGGCCGCTGCCTTGCCCAATAACGAACCAAATTGATTGATAGAGGTAATTCCGGGGCTCACAAATTGTGTAAATGGTTCGTTGGCAAAACCACACAAACCAATGTCGCGCGGGATGTTTAAGCCATTTTCTCGAAACGTGGCATGTGCTCCCATTGCCGATAAATCTCCGGCCGAAAAAACGGCATCCGGCCGGTCATTCATGGCACATATTTGATGCGCCGCTTCGACCCCCGGTTCATACAAAATAGTGTTGTAAAACACCCACGAAGCATTGCGGTTCAGCCCTAAATCGTCTAATGCCTTCTGGTAGCCAGCCAAACGGCTACGGTAAATTTCCTGATTGAGGTTGCCAGCAAAATGGGCTATTTTTGTATATCCTTGTGCAGCCAAATGGTGCACTGCCTGACGGGCAGCACCAAAATTGTCGTTGAGTGCCAGACCCGATGGTATTTCGGCTATTGTCCGGTCGAACTGAACCAAAGGAATGCCTTCTTCCACAATGTTTTGTAAATGAAACGGTGTGGTTGTTTCAATCGAAAGTGAGATGAGTATGCCTTCTACACGGTTGTTTATTAGCGTTTTAATATTCTCCTTCTCTTTGAGCAGACTTTCGTCGCTCTGGCAAATAATAAGATTGTAACCCAACGGAAAGGTGATACTTTCGATACCGGCAATAACATCGGCAATAAAATAGCGGTTGATGCGTGGCACAATAAGCCCGATAGTTTTCGTTTTGCCGTTGCGCAGGTTCGAAGCCAAAATATTGGGTTTATAACCCATTTCACGGGCTGTTTTACGAACGCCGGCAATCATTTCGTCGCTTATCTTTGGGTGATTATTCAAAGCGCGCGAAACTGTAGATGCCGTGGTATTAAGCTTTTTTGCAATATCGTGGATGGTAACTCGCTTGGCAGCCATTGTACTGTTTTGTACAAAGATACAAATTATATGCAATCGGTTGTTCAGGCTTTTGGCTGAACCGTATCATGATGGTTTTTAGAAGACCCCCCGAGGCCAGTTTTACCCCTTTTTATCGGCCAAACCATGTTCGACAAACATCGAACGTGGTACGGCAATGGTTTCATGATTGCAATATTCTATTTTAATTATCGCCCTGGGCGAAGGCTTGCGCTCGATAATTTTTAACCACGGTAGCCAATAACCAACGCCAACCTCAGCCTACGAGAGGCGAAAGATTGGTAGCCCAAAAGTTGATGATAAGAATAAAAAACAGTTTCGGAGAATCGGCCGAATGGTCATCTGATTTGTGTATTTGGGCTTTTATGATAAAAAACTCTTTGCGCCTGCGACGTGCGACGAGTTGGTAATATTTTATTAGTGGTCGTTTTAAATACGATTTTCCGGTCTTTACGTAAAACCTTCATTGTTATGGTTGTATCCTAAAAAAAGCTGCTTGCAGGATTCTCTCAACTTCAGCTTGGCTTCTCTTGGTTGAACCGTCACCACATCATCAATGTCGTCGAATTTTACCGCCAACGGCGCGAAATCATTAGCCTTGGGCAACGCCCTTGGTGAAAAAGGTAAAAAACTTAGCGTCTCTGCGGCTTTGCGAGACAACTTAAGCCGAACCATTAGTCCAACCAAAAGAGAGTGGAAACTATATCGTCGCTTACAAACCATCCGTTGGCATTGAGTTTAAAACCATCCGGCGATTCAACAAGCAGATTTGCATTTATTTTTCGCTTTTGATTAAGAATATAGGCCCATTTCTCTTCGCCGAAGAGTGCAATGGTTTCGGCTTGGTTCAAACCGCGCGAGGTACGCAACGATAGCGACAGGTGTTCGTTGAACTTATCGGTGACGCTTAGTTTTTCGCCCTTGCCCGATATTTTACCTTCGTTGGTTTGTGTAATATAGCGTTCCAGATGGCTCACATTCCAGTGGCGCGAATCGAGGTTGTACGAGTGTGCCGAAGGCCCCAGACCCAAATACGCTTTGCGTTGCCAATAGGCCGAATTGTGCTTGCTGTAGAGGCCTGCTATTGCAAAGTTCGAAATCTCG
>QKHT01000050.1 GCA_003249935.1 Bacteroidota bacterium | reverse complement strand
AAAAAAATACCGAATACCTAAATCTTTGTGTATTGGGTTTCATCGCTGGAAATAAACTGCCTGAAATTATTGAACCGTTTGCACCTGTCGGACCGCACCCTTTTACAAAAAACAATCCCCGAAAAGCGTGCTTTTCGGGGATGTGAAGGGAGTTTAAATTATGAAATTGTGTTAATCCCATGGCGAGCTGCCACCTGGTACTACCGGCGGTGGTGGCGCTTCGGGCGTGGCCGATGCGGCTGCTGTACCCTGTGTTAAGTATAGCCTGCGTTTTTTCTGAATTATTTGTAATTGCAGTCCATCGTTCTTTTCGATTAACCACCCGCCTAATTGCACTATCGGACAGCGATTAAATGTGGTTCAGTTTTGCAATTTTAAAACAATCATCTACATCTTGCCGCTACCGATCCGCGTTTGTTGAAAGATTGGTTGTAAATTGGTATTTTGTTATCTTGCCTTATCAATGCAATCGTTATTTCGTTTGATGAATGGTTGCATTTTATGCTCTGAAAATAGTCCCGCAAATAGGTTAAAATGGTGGTTTTCCCAAATTCCTGCATAAATAGAGAACAAACAGGTTTTTCCGGTATTATTCATCTCTCCCTCTGTAATCAATAGATCGTTAGATTTTCGACATTCGACGTTCGACATTCGACATTCGACGTTCGACGTTCGACAAAATTTAAGAGGCTCGTATACAGTTATCTACAAATATTCACATTATTATGTAAGGTTTTTAAGATCAATGTATTATAAAAGTTTAACGAACTATTATGTAATATTATGGATACTAATATGTTGTGAATTTAGATATAAGCTTTTTTATTAATACCCTACGGGGAATGGTTCAACAAGCAGCATGGTTTCAGTTTTATTTATGCTCTAAGGGCAAATTGCTTACGCGTGAATGGTATGTACCAACCCACTCTTGTTGCTCATGAAACCTGCGGTAAAATGTGGCTGGTGAACGGTGGTCCGATAACAAAATCTTCGTGTTTTTGGTGCGTTCGACCCACGCCAAAAAGTTGATGGACTTGTTTTTTTTTGCCGAATATTTAATAATCATGATGTTATCCGGAAAACTCGAAAAACACGCCATTCGGTATTTTACGCCATCTTTTTCGAACTGTGTTGTAGCTATCGAATAATTGATGTCGCGTACCCGTTTGTAATTCAGAACACTATGGAGAGCCGTATTTTCTATAAAAAAGTTAGCCGGTATCTGGTAGCTTACCGATCTATCGCAAGGTCGTTCGGCCAACAACTTTTCGCCAACCACTTTTTCGGCTTCTGCATAGTGGCCATCGAATAACAGTTGTTTTATTTCGGGCAGGATCTTGTAGCTGCCTTTTCTGTCGTGGTCGTAACCTTTTTCACCAGTCCAGTTGGTCTCTTCGTTTAAGCAAAATATTTGATTTGCCGGTTTGCCATAATGCATACTTATTTTAAACTCAAACTTACTATTTACTTATAAATTGTGTACCTTTAAGTGTTTTAATTTAATACAATGAGTAAAAATAAAAACAAAGAGAAGGACGAAGACCGTATTGCTTTAGAGCTTGAGCCGGTTCATAAAGAT
>QKHT01000269.1 GCA_003249935.1 Bacteroidota bacterium | reverse complement strand
AACAAGGAATCCAATAGCGGCAATGATCATCCCGATTCCAATTTTACGTGGTGTAGAAGGCTCTTTTTTGAGCTTGTTGAGCCATGCAAACACACCCATAACCAAAGGAGTGAGGAAAACAATAAACAGTGGGTTGAACGATTGGAATACTTCCGGTGCTATGGCGTTCATGTCCGTATTCTGCGAAATGAAATAATAACACAATGCTCCTCCTGAAAGAACCATGGCAGCACCAATTAGTCGGTTGGTCGTTTTATTTTTACCGAACAGAAGGAATAATCCACCAACAGCGGCGATAAACGATAAGATAGAAGGCAGCGTGAAGAAAAGATTGGTGAACGGTCCTACTTCTTTCACAATATAATCGCGGGCAAAAAGCGTAAGCGTCAAACCATTTTGGTGGAATGACATCCAGAAAAAGATCACCACGAAAAACACCAATATGAGTGAAACCACTCTCGCTTTTTCTTCTTTGGTCGACGACATGATGATCCAGGTAACAAATGTGCCAAACAAACCTATTGCCATTCCTGTTTTATAATCTTTCAACAAACTAACGAGGAAAGTAACAGCAGCGCCTACTAAAAGAGAGACAATCAAAGTCATAACACCGGATTTATTTTCTGATGCCGATTTTTCTGTTTTAGCCACCACTTCTTTGTTTGGCAAATGTTTGTTGAAGAAAATATAAACCAACAACGAGATAGCCATAGCACCAGCAGCTATTGCAAATGCATAATTATAACCTCTTGAGAATACATCAAGATATGAAACGGCGAATGCGTTCAAATCTACTACTTTGCGCGTCAAACTCACTTTGTTGGCAAGTTCAGCAAGTTGGGTAGTGTCAGTTAATGTGCCATTCAATAATTGATGACACAAAGCGGGAATACTTCCATCGTGCAAAAATCCGTTGGAGTGCAACCACCAGTCGCGAACTCCTGTTGCCGCAAATGGAGCGAAGAAGGCTCCTACATTAATTCCCATGTAGAAAATCATGAAAGCTGAGTCACGAAATTTTCCGTATTTTTCGTTGTCGTACATTTGACCTACAACGGCTTGTAGGTTTCCTTTGAAAAGTCCGTTACCAAAAGCGATAATAAATAAACTCAACAAAGTAATGTTCAAACTTAATCCGGGCAATGCCAAAAATACATAACCGGCAAGCATAACAATGATTCCCAACAAAATAATGAATTTGTATTTTTTCGTGTAATCGGCAACAATACCACCGATTAAAGCAAGCGCGTAAATGCCGAAATAGAACCAGCTGTAATAGTCTCCGGCGGCTTCAACGGTAAGTCCGTACTTTACCTGAAGAAATAATACCAATATGGCCATCATGGTGTAAAACCCGAATCGCTCGCCCATATTTGCAAAAAATGCGACTAAAAGTCCTTTTGGATGATCTTTTAACATGAATGAATTTTTATTGATTAATAAGTCGACCCTTAAAAAGCCCATAAACATAAGATTACCAGTAAAATAAATCTTAAAAGTATTGTGTGTATCTGCAAGTTTTAGTATATTTGATGCATAAATCTTGCAAATATATTATGCTATCAAAGAAGAAAGATACTCAGCA
>QKHT01000235.1 GCA_003249935.1 Bacteroidota bacterium | reverse complement strand
TCCATATTTACACCACGGTTTTTATCGGGGCGGGTTTGAATCGATAAAACATAGTCTTTGGTACGGATATACGCACGTGGTCCGGTAAGCGTGTGGCTTTCGCCAATTACATAGTCGCGTACCGGCGCTTTACCTGATGCCACATCGGCTAAATTCATTCCATCCAGATAACTGAATTTCTTATCCTTAATATTTACACCTGCAGCGGCGAGAATCGTAGGCGCAATATCCACAAATTCGGTGTAATTGTATACCACTTTATTGGCAGGGAAGGTTTTCTTGTCCGACGATACCACCACGATCGGGTTGTGACTGTCAATTTCCCAGGGTGTGTTTTTCATTACCGATCCGTGGTCGTTGAGTTTCCAACCATGGTCGCCGCAAACGAACATGATCATCCAGGGTTGATTGTGTTTTTCACTGTATTCGATAAATGCATTGGCGGTTTGACCTACCAGCTGATCGCCATATGCACAAAAAGCAAAATAATCCTGAATCATTTTCAACTTTTCTTCGTCGGTAAAATGGTTTGTTCCATAAGCTCTTACCACATTTTTAAGCTGCTCAGGCATTGTTTTCCACTCCGCATCGGTAAGCGTTGGTAATTTGTACTTGTATTGCTTGAACCGCGCACGGTAATCGGCAGGAGGTAAAACCGGCGTGTGCGGAAAATCGAAACCCACATGACAAAATAATGGTTTTGAGGTATCCACACCTTTAAAACTGGCATCGCCAAGTTTAAAGTTTTTGTTTTCGTACTTTAAAAATTCGACCAACGACGAGGCGTAATAGCCATCGCGTGTTTTTCCGGCAGGTTGGGAGCTTACTCCCGCCATAATACCCCCGTCGAATTCATTTTGTGGCCTGTCTTTCCGATAGTCTCTCAGGAAATCGTATTTTTCATACAATCTTTTTGCAGTTCCTTTTTCCACGATACCGTCGTCCTCCAATGATCGAAGGATGTATTCCCTTTTTCCATCCGGAGTAACAATCATTTCAGGATTAACCGGCTTTTTCAGCTTTTTGCCGTTAATAACCGAATAATGTTCCCGAGCCCATTCGCACATGCCCTGTTCGGCCAACACTTCGGAAGAAATATCTGTTTGATAAATCTGTGGCGAGAAAACACTATCGCCTACAAACGAACGTAACCTTACTCCCAGTTTGCCAATATGCAGGGTTTGATACCCGTTTTCTTGCATAATTTGTGGAATCATCGGACGGGTGTGCTCGGCTTTATTATTGAAATATTCGAATTCGTAAACGCCCGAACGGAACGGATATCGTCCCTGATGCATGGATGCCCTCGAAGGAGCACACACCTGAGCATGGCAATAGGTGTTCACGAAGGTTATTCCCATGGTTGTGAGTTTATCAACACAAGGAGATTCAACATAGCCAAGCTCGCCTTCGTCGCGCTTATGCAGCATTTGGTTGAAAGCCCGTATTGCATCATCACGCTGATCGTCGGTAAGTATCCAAAGTACGTTGGGTTGTTTTTTTATCTGTTTACCAAACATGGTTCCGGTTAAAGAAACGGCTAATCCGGCTAATAGTACTGATTTTTGCAATTCCATAATTTTAAAATTCC
>QKHT01000080.1 GCA_003249935.1 Bacteroidota bacterium | reverse complement strand
AACCCAGCAGAAGGCACTTTTATCGGGCCATAACTTCCGGTAGAGAAACCAGAGACTTTATGTGGCGGATAAATATTCGCTGTGCGATGATCCCGATAAACAGCCATCTGTTTTTCGGGCATGTGCCCGGCAATGTGTTGAAGCGTTTGTGTCGATAAATTCAATATAAAACGATCTGTTCCGTACGGATTAAATTGGTCGACTACAAATTGACTTAATTTCGAACTGTCGGTTACCACACAATACACATTGTGGTTAAAGTTCTGATTTACAATTGAACTGTTAATACGCAACGTATCGTTCGTAATTTCGATCATTTCGCCGGGCAGTGCGACAACCCTTTTTACAAAAAAATCGATTGTATTGTGAGGTTGCGAAAAAACGGCCACCTCGAAACGCCTTGGAATTTGTTTTTTCCGTATCACAATATAATCGCCCGGATAGAGTGTGGGTTCCATCGACGAAGATGGCACTTTAACCATCGACGAAGATGGCACTTTAAAAATCTGATAGTACCGCAACAACGTAACCGTAATGGTTAACAGCAGCAATATAGCCAGAATGAAGCCAAAGAAAAGGTTTATAATGCGATTTTTCATTCGTAGTATTTAGTTTTTAAGCTTTGCTTTAACGATGGCCTCCGAATAGAAACAACGGGCAATACCAACGTAATAGCGACAACAGAAAAGAGTAATCCACCAATGGTACCTACCGCCAACGAGAACCAAAATGGCTCTGAAGGCCCATCGAAAAGAAAAGGCACCAACCCAAAAACTGTACTTAAAATGGTAAGCATGATGGGTACTATTTTTAACCTAAATGCTTTAATAAAGAGGGTAATACCCGAAAAGTGACGATGCATACGCAAATAATGATTTTGCGCATCGAGAATATAGATGGCACTATTTACGGTGAGTCCGGTGATGAGCAAAAATGCCGAATACCCCCCCAAATCGTATTTAAGATCGAATGCACCAAAAGTTAAAAACAATCCAATAAATGTGGCAGGAATCATAAGGATAATAGCCAAAGGCTGTTTCAACGATTCGAAGAGGATCGCGCAAAGCATAAATATTACAACAATTACAAATGCAATGAGTGCCAGTTTGGTTTTATCGTCCGATTTCTCGTCCCAATAACTTCGCCTGTCGCTTTTGATGGTGTAGCCAATGGGTAGGATTTTGGCATATTGTTTAACAAAAGCCTCTGACACTAAGTTTTGCAGGGTGTAGTTGCCAATAAAACTGTATTCGACATTAATTCGGTAAATCATATTTTCTTTGTCGATTGAACTACCGGTTCGTTCGCGTACGATGTCGGCAAATTCCTTTATTTTCATAAGCTTTCCGCCGGCCTGATTAATTGGGCTATTGAACAACTCCCACTTGTTAAAAGCCGATTTTTCGCTTGGCACCAGATACACATTCCGAAAAATGTGTTCTTCGGGAATCGACAGAATGCGGTTTTCACTACTTGCGGCCCGCGAAATAAAATTGGCGGCCATGGCACTCGAAATACCTTGTGAGAGAATCTTATCTTTGTCGAAGGCCATTAAAAATTCAAATTTTGATGACCGCATATAATTTTGGCGGCTATTAAGAAAAACCCATTCAACGCGTTGCATTTTTTCTAAATCGGCTTTTAGTGCTTCGGCATAGCCCATTAAACGGTCGAAGTTATAGCCATACAGCGAGAGCATGCCATTCGCATTTTCTACCCAATCGAACGAGTTATTAAACCCTTCGCCAACGCCATAGATGTACCAATCGGCACTCCCAAGGTTTATGGATTTCGATTCGCATAAACTTTTGAGATAAAATGGAAACGAACCCTTTTCATATTGGGGTTTAAAGCTTATTTCGATATTTGCGGATTGAGGGCCATAGACACTCGAAATAAAACGATCTATTTGTGGAAATTGCGCCAAAAAGTGTTCAAAATCGCGCATTGCCTCGTTCATTTGCGCCATTGTTGCCCCATCGGGCATACTGCTCGATATGTGCAACATGGTGCGTTGCGGATCGCGATCGACTCCTGTATCTTTTGCATTCTTAACAAACAGACGCAACGCTCCGCCGAGA
>QKHT01000307.1 GCA_003249935.1 Bacteroidota bacterium | reverse complement strand
CATTTCTGTTTTTGTTTCGGGTTGAACCGCTTGTGTCCCGTTCATCATGCTCGGTTTGCCTTCGAGTTGTGCTGCGGCATCCACACTAAAAGCACCTTGTGTCACTATTTCCTCACCTTCGGTCAATCCATCGGTAATAACATAGCGGTCACCCAAAACAGGGCCAAGATTTACCATTCGCATTTTAAATTCGAAACCCTCTTTCGATGGCTGCTTTACATACACCACCGACCTTTTACCAGTCCACAAAACCGCCGAACGCGGTACCGTTAGTTTGTTTCGGTAAGCCTCGGTATTGGCTGTAATGGTACCGTTGGCAAACATACCCGGTTTTAATTTTCCGCTGCGGTTATTTATTTCCACGCGCACTTTCGATACCCGCGTTTGTGCATCAACTACCGGATCAATAAACATGACTGTGCCTGAAAAGGTGGCATCGGGCAACGCCTGTATTGAAAAATTCAATTGATCGCCCTTTTGTATAAATGCCAAATCGCTTTCATACGCATCGAACAATGCCCAAACCTTACTCAAATCGGCAACCTCGAACATTACACTCCCCTGCCCCACATAATCGCCGGTATTCACCCGCTTCGTGGTTACAATGCCCTCTACATCGGCTAATACCACAAAACGCCCTGTAACCTTACCCGAATGTTCGAGTTGAAAAATCTGGCTGTCTGTTAAGTGCCGGGCAATGAGCCGATCGCGTGCGGCGGCGTATATTTCGGGTTGAACCGTTTTGTTTCCGGCTGCTTCGATCAATTCCTGCTGAGCGACAATAAGTTGCGGTGAATAAACTTCGGCCAATTGTTGACCTTTACGAATGCTTTCGCCCGTAAAATTCACGTACAGTTGCTCAATTCGTCCCGGAAATTGCGCTATCTGATTCTTCAACAGCCGCTCATCGGCCTCTATTTTGCCATACAGCCGCAATGTTTTGCCGGCGGTTCCAACCGAAACAACCGAAGTTTCGACATTGGCTAACTGTGCCGCCGATGGCGACAAATGGATTACGCCGGCATCGGAATGGGATGTACCGCCTTGCACCAATGGAATAAGATCCATTGCACAAATGGGGCATTTACCCGGTTCAGGCAACCGCACACCCGGGTGCATTGCACAGGTCCATATTTCGGGTTGAACCGCCTCTGTGGTATGGTTATGTTTTACTATGGTATCGGACGAATGAAACAACAGCCAGCCGGCCAATACGCCAACCACAAGCCAAAAGGCATTGCGGAAATATTTATGATTCAATATGTTTTTCATCACTGTTTAATTAATTTGTACCTGAGACATTAATAATTTTAGTCGGGCAATGGCCGTATTGTTATCGGCAATTGCCTCCGTCAGTTTCAATTGAAAATCGAGCAATTGACGTTGTGCCTGCAACAAATCCGTTAATCCGCTCTGCGTGGCCGAAAAACGCTGTGTAAGAATATTGAGCGATTGTGTGGCTGTTAGTTGTTGCTTTTGATAAAGCGTAATGCGCCGTCTGGCATCGTTGTACTGCTGCACGGCATCGAAAAAAACAGCCTGTAGTTCGTTGGTCGTGGCCGTAAATCCGGCTTTGGTGGCCAATAAGTTATAGTCGGCTTCGTGTTGCATAGCCCGTATTTTTTTGCGATAAACAGGCAAAGTCACTGTTACCATTGGCATAATCATATCGTTGCCATTCATGGTCGAAGTCGACATGGTACTTTTGTTTATCACCGAATAGTTTAACCCAATACCAATCATTGGATACCCCATTTTTGTAACCATTGTTTTACGCGCTGCATAAGCTTTCTCCTCGGCCGAAAGCATTTCGAGCATGGGATGGTGCGCCAACATCTGTTCCGACACATCGGTGAGTGAAACGTCGAGCGTGTCGGTTTCCAAATCTTCCGGCACCATCACTTGGGTCAACGGTGGACGGTTCAGTACAGCATTAAACTGGGCCAGAGCAGTATTATACAAATCCTTCAATTGTGCTATCCGGCTTTCCAATTCGGCCGTTTGCATCTGTATCCGGTAAATATCCACCAAACCAGAGCTGCCGGTTCCGCCCATATTACCTGTGGGCATTGGTTCGGAACTGCCGTTACCACTGTATTGGTCCGAACCGCCACCCATATTTTGCATGCCACCACTGCTGCTGTTTGTAGCAATTGTAGTTGTGCGAGGCATCGCTACACCGGAGACCGATGCTGTTTCCGTACTAAACACCACCATTGCCAGCCGTTCTGTGGCATGCAGTATTTCGAGGTTTTGTTGCGCAATATGAACAGACTGTTGCAAACGGATTAAATCGTTGAAAGTACGCTGCACATTAAAATACACTTCGAGTTTGGCGGCACGAAACAGCGCATATTTCCCTTGAGCCATCAGACTCATTTCGTCTTTGGCCGCTTGGAGTGTGCCAAACCACGGAAACATCTGCATCAGTCTCAAATCGGCCACCTGACGGCCACCCAAAAGTTCCATGGGGCTCATAAAAACACCGGCACTCAATTCCGGGTCGGGCAAACTACCGGCTTGTGGCACTTTTTGTAAAGCCGCCTGGTACTCGGCCAGTTTTTGTTGAACCGTGGCATTGTTTTTAGCGGCAATGGTCAGATAGGTATTTAATGAATCGGATTGTGCCATGGCAACAAATCCAAGCATCAGCATAATTCCTGCTATAATTAAGTTTTTCATACTTCGCTATTTAATGGTTGAACCTCGTGCTTACGGTGCGACCGTTTTATTGCACCTTCGCGCCACATCGACTGAAACAACGGCACCACAAAAATGGTCATTACCTGAATAATCATGCCGCCAAATGCAGGTATGGCCATTGGCACCATAATGTCCGCACCTTTACCCGTAGAGGTTAACACCGGCAACAAAGCGATAACGGCTACTGCGGTGGTCATCATGGCGGGGCGAACCCGTTTCATTCCGGCCGAAACCACCGCTTCGCGGACATCGTGAATGGTATCTGGGTGGCGTGCTTCAAATGTTTGATGGATGTAAGTGCCCATTAAAACCCCATCGTTGGTGGCAATGCCGAACAGTGCAATAAACCCAACCCAAACCGCTACACTCAGATTTACGGTGTGCATCTGAAATAAATCGCGAAGGTTTATCCCGGCGATACTAAAATTCAGAAACCACGGTTCACCATAAAGCCATAACATGATAAAGCCACCGGCAAAGGCTACAAATACGCCCGAAAAGTGAATGAGTGAAGCCGTTACCGTACGAAATTGAAAATATAACAACAACAGAATAATGAGCAAACTAACAGGCACCACAATGGCTAACCGTTTGGTTGCACGAATTTGGTGCTCGTAGTTTCCGGCAAACTTATACGATACGCCAACCGGCAATACAATGGTGCCGGCATCGGTTTTATGTTTCAGTGCGGCAGAAACTTCTTCGACTACATCTACCTCGGCTTTATCGGGCACTTTGTCGAAGATGACATAACCGACTAAAAAGGTGTTTTCGCTGCGAATCATTTGTGCACCGCGCGTATAACCAATGTCTGCCACTTCGCCGAGGGGCACTTGAGTTCCGGTCATGGTCGGAACTAAAATCTGCTTCAAATCTTCCGGATTGTCGCGCAATTCGCGGGCATAGCGCACCCTTATCGGAAATCGTTCGCGCCCCTCTACCGAATTTCCCAAAGCCATGCCGCCCACGGCCACCTGCAACACCTCCTGCACCTCGGCTACCGAAAGGCCGTAACGGGCCAACGCTTCGCGGTTCAGCTTAATTTCGATATATGGCGCACCCACGGCGCGATCGTAAAATACCGATGTGGGTTTTACCGAGGGGACTTCTTTTAATGCTTTTTCGAATTGTAATCCTGCTTTTTCAATACTTTCGAGATCGGGACCATATACTTTTATGCCCATTGGTGCCCGCATGCCGGTCGATAGCATAACCAGACGCGTTTCGATGGGTTGCAGTTTCGGCGCAGAAGTGAGTCCCGGAATGTTGGTCGCCTTTACGATTTCATTCCATATATCGTCGGGATGTTTAATTTCAGGCCGCCATTGCCTGAAATACTCGCCGCTATGGTCCGCAATGAGACTGTCGCGCGGAATTACCCTAAACGGTTCATGCCTCATATTGTAGGT
This sequence comes from Bacteroidota bacterium, assembly GCA_003249935.1. Classification (GTDB taxonomy): domain Bacteria; phylum Bacteroidota; class Bacteroidia; order Bacteroidales; family UBA5342; genus SZUA-561. The sequence continues at coordinate 2,121 of QKHT01000307.1, read as the reverse complement.
GGAACCGTCGATAAGCACAAATGCATCGTTTGGGTTCACCCTAAAACGTTGTCGGTGACCATTTTCATCCAAAATGTACTCACTTCGGTAGTTTATTGTATTCTCGAACATCTGTACCGGTGCCGGATCGAGTGCCGAATTCACCCTACCCCATTTGCCTACCGCCATTTCCACTTCGGGAATAGCCGACAGGCGCTGGTCGAGTGTTTCGATGTAGTCCAGATTTTTTTCGATGCCCGTATGTGGCATACTTGTGGGCATAAGCAGGAATGAACCTTCGTTGAGCGAAGGCATAAACTCTTTGCCAGTGCCGGGAAATGTTTTCTGCGAATTTTGCCAGAAAGCTGTGTGCTTTACGCTTGGCCATCCGATGGATTCGCAGGCGGTTCCCACAAAACCAAATGTACGGTCGAAACCCTGCCATACCATAAAACCAAACAGTAGCGTGGACAATGGCAACAGCAGAAATTTCCATTTGTGTGCCAGACACCACCGCATAATGGGTTCGTAAAAATGAACCATCGACATCAGCGCCAGAAGTATAACGGACACAATGCCGGCCACAAACAGATAGTTAACGAACAAACTATTGTGCGCCCCGAGCGGTAGCCAATCCAGCGACAGATAGTACACGGCCACCAGCACCGTAATGGCGATATTAATAATATTCGTAACCGGTTTTCGATTTTCGGGCCACCGCGCTTCATACCAATGGTTCATACCAATGGCCACTAAAGCCAAGGCGGGCCACGCATGCCAGATCGTCACAAATGTTAACCCGGACGCAATTAAAAGACTGTTCCAAATTTTGGTGATTTTTTTCGTATCGAACCGAATGGAAAAGAAGAGATATGCCAGCGTTGGCAGCACCACAATACCAAGTATAAAAGCCGATAAAAGGGCAAATGTTTTTGTAAATGCCAATGGATGAAACAGTTTTCCCTCGTCTGCTTCCATGGCAAATACGGGCAAAAAGCTTACGATGGTGGTGGCAATAGAGGTTACCACCGCATCGCGGACTTCGGTGGTGGCATTGTAAATAACCATCATTAACGGTTTGCCCTTTAATCCGCGATTTTCGGGCATTTCCAAATGCCGCAAAATGTTCTCCACATCTACAATTCCAATATCCACCATCACACCAATGGCAATGGCAATACCCGAAAGTGCTACAATATTGGCATCTACACCAAAAAGTCGCATGAGAATAAATGTCATCAGTACGCCTATCGGTAACAGTCCCGCTACAATCAGCGAGGCCCGCATGTTCATTACCAACACAATAATTACGATTATACTAATCAGAACTTCGTGCGAGAGGGCCGATTCGAGCGTGCCTATCGTCTCTTTAATCAGTCCGGTACGATCGTAAAACGGTACAATCGTCACTTTCGATACCGAACCATCGGCCAACGTTTTTTGGGGTAATCCGGCTTCAATTTCCTTGATTTTGGCCTTTACATTATTGATAACGTCCATCGGGTTCGAACCATAACGTGCTACAATTACAGCACCAACGGCTTCCGAACCGCCTTTGTCGAGGCCACCTCGCCGGGTGGAAGGACCAAAAGCCACATGTGCCACGTCTTTTACACGTACCGGATTATTGTTTCGAACCGCAACAACAGCACTTTCGAGATCGGCAAGGTCTTTAATATAGCCCAGTCCGCGAATAATGTATTCCACGCTATTGAGTTCTATGGTTTCGGCACCAATATCGAGATTGCTGTTTTTTACCGCTTTCATGACATCCATTACCGATACGCCATAGGCTTTTAAAGCATCGGGATTGAGGTCGACCTGATACTCTTTTACAAAACCACCAACCGAAGCAACTTCCGACACGCCTTCGGCTGCCGAAAGGCCATATTTTACATAAAAGTCCTGTATCGTACGCAATTCCTGTGGATTCCAGCCGCCATTCGGTTGCCCGGTTTTGGGGTTACGGCCTTCGAGCGTGTACCAATAAATTTGCCCTAACGCAGTGGCATCGGGCCCCAATGTAGGTTGAACCCCATCGGGCAGTGTTCCCTTTGGCAGGGAATTGAGCTTTTCGAGTATGCGCGAGCGACTCCGGTAAAAGTCGACCTTGTCGTTGAAAATAACATATATAAACGACAT
>QKHT01000220.1 GCA_003249935.1 Bacteroidota bacterium | reverse complement strand
AGATTGACAATATGACCGTTAAGTGAAAAACGCACTTTTGTACCAATTATTTAATATATATTTTACAGGGGTATTTTAAAAAAAATAAGTAATAAAAAAAAGGAATTATAATACACCCTGTGCCGGCCATCAGGCGGTTTTTTCGTTTTCCGGTACTAAAGCACCATTTTTTTTCTTACAGGAATTGGGGGGCGCGGGGGAAAAGCGAATAAAAAAAAAGGACGACATAATAGACAGAAAAACAGCAAGTTACCGCAAAAATATTTGTATTTATTTATATGTTTTTCGATTGAATTGATTATATTTGTATTATAGTTTGGCCTATATGACCCCTTCTGTTATAAAAGGGTGGGACGGAAAAAGCCCGGGAGCGTGCCCGGGCTTGTATGTAAAATGCTTGTTTTATCCGACTATTAATTATAATTGAGCTGTTTATATGTGCAAGTTTTTCTTTGACATTTAACACTAATGCACATACATATCGTTATAAGCTATTTCAGAAAAGAAAATCAGAGTCCGCACAACCCCTCGCACTCTTCGATTAATTCTGGGAAAAGACTTGGTTGCATTGAAAAATCAGCATTTCGCAAAGGAATACATTTTCGATACAAATAAGTTTTTGACTTCATTGTCGGTAACTGTCTAATTTTATCGTCAAAGTTGCAAGCAATTTCAAACTCAATCGGAAAAAAGAGATTCAACAGACCGTCTTATTTTACGGGCTTCGCTTTCTAATTCAAGAAACCGTTCTGAATCTAATTTGAAATTTCTGTCACGACAATAAGTATGCTGTTCAAAATACTTAACCTCAAACTCCCTGATTGTTGAAATTATTTTATTTTGAATAGCTTCAAAATCACGGGTTTCATATATTTTCTTGTATGCTGAATAATTCTGAAAGAAATCAGTCAACATTTCATCCTTTTTGGAGTCGAAAGCTACAATAGGATTTTTTTCTATTTGAACCTCTATTTTAAGAGTGTAATAATTTTCATTTTCAAAATGCAAATCTGAACTGATATTTAAAACTTTAACTGAATCCATTTTATTTATGTTTAAATTATTAATAATCAATCAAATACAGCAGCTAACACCGTGTAATACGGCATTGCCTTGTGTTTCTTTGATAGCTTTCTGCTTGCTCATAGTTTATATGTTTTTTTAAGTATTCGTTAATGTTCATTTTACTCCGTACTTTTTGTTTACTGCAAGTGGTTCGTATGGGTTAATCCGGTATTCGCGGCAATAGTCAACGTCGGCGGGTGTAAGTTCGGGGAACTTGCGCCGGTAGTGGTAGATAATGCTGTCGAAACGATCTTCGGTACGGTTGCGGCAATCTATACGGTTTTCGCGTACAAAGCCGTTTTTTTCGAGCAAAAGAATAGCATCAATATCGTGCTGTTCCGGGAATAATCCCTCTACATTGCCACGGCAATGTAGCTTGCAAAGCAGGGTTTCGCCATCGGGGTTCAAATTGTATGTAAAATACCCGGTGCGGTTCAATTCGTTTAATAATTCGATAAGTGCCATGTTATTGTTATTTAATTAGTTGCTTCTATTCCTTTAAAAATTTCGTAAATAACCTGGGGTACAATTGCGTTACCGTATGCTTTTATGGATTCTCTTCGCCATTTATAAAAGGTAATTCCGTCCAGTCTGGAGGAAATCCCATCATTTCCGCTACAAATCGGGGATTGAGTTGGGAAGTTTTCCCAGTCATTTCGCGAGCTCGTTTTGTTAAACTGTCTTGGTTTTCCAATCCTGTTATTTTTTCGACGCAATCTGAGGCCAATGGTGTAGGAAGCAATCCACGGTTTGCCAATTCGCCTATGGTTGCCCCGAATCCGTTGCCGTTTTTTTTGCTCGCCAGTGCCCTCGCCCTGCGCTGATCTATCTTGTCCAAATCCCCGCAATTCGTATCCATTACCGTTGGTGTTGGTAGTAGTGCAAGTTTCATGAATTCTGTTTTCCCTTGTTTGTTGCATGTTTTCAATCCTTGCGTCTGCACGGTAGGCAACAAACCACACTCTATCTCTTCTGTGGGGAGCGTTGACACCACAAGCCGGAAGTATAAGCGGAACGACTTCGTACCCTTCATTTTCCAAGTCAGTTTGCACCTCTTCGAATACCAATCCCCTTTGCCAATTAGTGAGGCCAAGAACGTTTTCGCCCACAACCCATGCAGGTTGAATCTCTCGAATTGATCTAAGCATATCTGGCCACAGGTGGCGGTTGTCTTGTTTTCCAAGTCTTTTCCCGGCAGTACTATACGGTTGGCATGGAAACCCACCGGTAAGCACGTCGATTTGTCCTCGATGAACTGAAAAGTCAGTTGTTTTAATGTCTGTGTATGTTTTTGCATTTGGCCAGTAGTATTTTAAAATTTTCGTTCCAAATTCGTTAATCTCGCAATGAAATATGTTTTTCCATCCCATCCATTCGGCGGCCAATTCAGCCCCACCAATCCCTGAGAATAAACTTGCATGGTTCATATCAATATCCTTTTAAATAATCGGTTGTGCATACTTGTATAAATTCGTGGCCGCCGCTTTTATCGGGCATGCCGGTAAAAATTTGGTCGGGGTTTTGGTTTAACCATGCCACGGTACATTCGTGTCCGTCTTTGTTTCTCACGCCCGGGTTAAGGTGCAATTTGCGGTACTTGCAATAGGCTTTTAGTTTTTCCATAAACTTTGCGGGGGTAAGGTGCTTTGCATCTTGTTTCATGCTTATATAGCAGTTTTCGAACATGTTGCGGCGCACGGTTCGCACGTTTAGGTAACAATGTTCGCCGGTTCCGTCGCTAAATACCTCATCGGCCCAAATAAGAAAGTTTTCGCCCATGGTCTGACGTAAGCGCCTCATTTCAATATCGCGCCCCGGTGGTTCTATAATGCCTTTGCCGCTGCCTACCCAATTATTTTCGATGCTCTGAAAGTAAAGCGATACGGCGTTGGCCATAAGGTTGTAAAATAGGTTCCATTGTGTTTGATCCCATTCGCTAAAAAAGTTGTGGCCGAAATCGTCTATGGGCTTATGTTCGTCGTTGTAATGATCGGAAAATACTACAATAGCCTGTCGATCGCGGAAACTGCTTGTATCGCCGTTAATGGCGTGATTTGTGGTAATAAGTATTTTGGGGACTTCGGCTCCCTTTAGGCTGAACCGCTGTGCTCCCTTGGCGTTTATGTTCAGGTATCCGGTAATAGCCGGAAACAACATTTCGAAATCGAAATTAACGCGCACATCGTCGAAAAATATCAAGCGGGTTTTTTCGGTAACACCACCAAAAATAAACTGATCCTCGTCCATGCGCTTGCTTTTGCCGGCCATGGTTTCGGTTGGAATAACATATTCCAGGGCCTTACCTATCAAACTTTTTCCGCTACGGCCGTTACTGCTGCCCACTTCGCTTAATTTGCCATCCATGGCCACCACGGCCTTTTGCTCACTATCGTTTACGAAGTTGTGCATAAGGTAGCCCAGGGCGGTAAGTTTGTTAAGCAGGTGACTGTTTAGCTCGATACCTTCGTGCACCGATAGTGTGTGTAATGGCCGCTTGGTGAAATTGCAGGTGTGCATAAGGAATTGCAGAAATTCGCATTTAGCGGCCTTTGCGCTAAAATCTACCGAAAAATCGCCGGCTTTAATTCCGGCCATGGACGGATCGGCTGCGATGGCTTGCGCGGCCATGGTTTCAGTTATTCGTTCTACACTTATAAGAGGTTCGAAGGCTGTTACATCTGCATCTATAATTTTATCGTCCCAAACGTGGGCTTCGAATTGCGGGTAAAGTGTTTCTTTAATGCCATCGGCCGTAACCTTCCAAATTTTATCCCTGAAAAACAGGTTCTGACTGTATTTTGTGGCTTTTTCTATTGTTGGAAATACATAGCGTAGGTTACTCAACCGGTCGGGGCCCAGGAACTGCGAACCACCGCGATACAACATGTTTAGTACATCTTTTCGTTTGAGTTCCTTCGCAAATTCGGTTACAAAGTCGCGTACATCGTTGTGCGATTGTGTTGTAATTACGTGATTTTCGACGCGTATAAATTCGAAATTGCCGTTTTTGAGTTTGAACCGGCCAAAGCCCCGGGCTTCGAGAAAGTTGTAACAGTTGGCATAATCAAACTGCAAAGTTATTTTCGTGTGTCCTTCTTTGCCTTCGCGGTGTTCCTCTTCCCAAAACTGTTCGCCGGGCAAAAGGGGTTGGTCGAGCACGAGAATACCGTTTTCGTCGAAGCGGCGAAGCAAGCGGCCAATTTTAAAATTCGTCAACTGCCGCAATTGTTCGCGGTGCAGCTCTACAAATTTTTCGGTATCGTTAAGGAGCCAAATGTCGGCTATTTTGCCATCGTCGATAGTGGTTATTTTGTGCAGGGTAATATATTGCCCTACGCCGTTTTTAATGTCGTATGTGGCGCGTATATCTTCCACCACGGCCTTTTCGTTTGCGGTGTGGCGTACAAGTAAGTCATCTATTCCCTTATCTTTTTCGGGGTTGGGGTTTACGTGTGCAAAATATATTTCGACGCTCAACCCAATGTTTCGGAGCGTGCGCATGTATTCTTTGTAATTTTTAACGGCATAAAAGAAGTTGCGCGGCCGCTGATCGGCCGATTTTCCGTTTTCGACCGAACCTAAGTCCATGTAATCGCTATCGAGCAAAAAACATACATTCTTAACGCCGCAACGCTGAATAATTAGCTGAATTTCTTCGGGGAGCTTTTTATCTGTGCCCGCTATGTTTTGAATGCCCATTATGGCCACACTGTGCAGACCGTGTTTGCATGCTTTTTCGGCCTTTTTTTCGCCCTCTTGTATGTACAGCGTATCGAATTGCCGGTGAGCGCGGTAAATAGATCGCATCCGCTCGGGAATGTAAATATGATTGCCCGAACCGGCCGGACTCTCGTATTTTATCGGTTTGCCGCGCTTATCTAAATGTGCTTCGGGGTTACTCCACCGCACACGAATAAGCGGTTTGTAGCGGTTGGTTTTGGTCTGCTTATACATAACCTGTTTGCCTTCCAGATCGAAGTATTTTATTAGCATGTCACCGCCGGTTCCTTCTATTATGTCGTAATAGTTATTGCGGGTTCCTTGCAAAATAGCCACGGTTTGTCGTTCGGTGCCGTCGGAATCGTGACTGGTTACCCTTACATCTTCGAAAGTTAAACCGGAAGCGTGCAATTGTATTTCGGCAAAACTTAGCGAACGCGGCCCCGCGTCGGGTGCAGCGGCTTCGGGCGTAAGTGTAATGCTGTGATTTTGCGCCAGGGCTTCGATAGCGGGCAAAAAATCTACATTGTGAATTTTCATGTAGTAATTTACCGGCGAAGTAATGGTAAGATCGCACCCGAAACACTTGGCTATTTGCTTTTCGGGGTTCAGCATTAGTCCTTTTTTCTTTTTTTCGTCGTGCAGTCCACAATCGGGGCACTTGCAATACAATTGTTTGCCGTGCGCCTTTTGCAAATCGGCGATAACGTTCTGAAGCGGGATGGCCGAAACCCGCTCGATGGATTCTTTTGTGTATTTCATAGCGGGTTTATTCGTAAAATTCGATTATAGATGATGCGAGCTCGTGAATGTTGTCGCTATCGGTTATTGTAGCATTTAGTGTAGACACACATTTTCCGCTCATGCGAATGCACTTTATTTCGAATGCAAATGCCTTGTTACTGCCCGGGGTGGTGGTGGTTATTACAGTACCTTTGTTCTCGGCGGCGAGCATGGCAACCGATATTAAGTGATGTATTTTGTCTATATAGCTTTCCATAATTGTTCTTGTTTTTTGTTCGCGAAATTGTTTCGATTAAAGGCCGCAAGTGCGTAATTAACCGTTGGCCGGGCAATGCCCAAATCGTTAGCAATCTGTTGTTGGGTCTGCCCCTGCTTGTAGTATCGGTATGCAATTACAAGGTGTCGGGCGGGCGGGGTATTGCCTGCGCGGCTTTTGCTTAATATTTCATAGGGCGATACGTTAAATAAAGCCGCTGCTATAATCTCTATGCTCATAAAATCAGTTCTTTAAGTGTGTTTATATATTGCGCTGCATTACGGCATTTGCGGGCTTGCAGGTTTGCATTTATAGCCCGGCCGCGTGTGCTTTTCGGGCTAAAATAAAGTGCGAATGTTTCTTCGCCGCTATGGTTACAGGCATTTATAACCGTGAAAACTGGCCGTATTTCGATAATAGAAAGAAGTTCGTTTATCTCGTGGCAAAATTCCTGTAAGTGTGTCTTTTGGGTTGAACCGGCACTGGCACCGGGTTGAA
>QKHT01000306.1 GCA_003249935.1 Bacteroidota bacterium | reverse complement strand
GTGTGCTTCGCCAATACTTGCCAACATTTCTCGTACGGTAGCTAAATGTGCCTGCAAAGAAAAATGTCCATGTTGACACAACCTTTTTAAATCTTGTAGACAATTTTTAGCATCACGGATGCGTTCTCCAATAAAAGCATTTGCTGTATTGCAAAGGTCACCTTGACCAAAAAGGTTTTGGTTAATCGAATAAATTTCGAATTCGAGTTCGTTTAATGCGGCCATCCAACTGTCGTCATTAACGCCACTGGAAAATAAAGCAAAAACACCAGGCTGTCCGGTTTTTTTATGCTCCAACAATTTATTGGTGATCCCGCTATACGCGGAAACGACAAAAATACGTTGGTATAACTGATTATTTAAGGCAGGTTTCAAAACAATATTATCGCGCACCGATTGATAGTCGCTCATCGATGTGCCGCCAATTTTTTCGACACTGTGATTATTCATAAATTATTAATTCATCGCTCAATAGTTTCAGCAGCAAGTTCATAGGCACCGTCTTTGTTGTGCACCTCTTTGCCATTTAATGGGGGGTTAAATACACAGGCCATGGTCATTTCTTCGAACGCTCGCAACATATGGCGGTCGTGTTTATCGAGAATGTAAATGGTTCCAGGCGTTATGGGATATCTTTTTCCATCATCAAGTGTTTCCACTTCACCCTTGCCTGAAATGCAATAAACGGATTCCAAGTGATTTTGATAGTGCATTCTAAAATCAGCACCTTTGTATATGGTGGTAATGTGAAAAGAAAATCCCATATGGTCATCTTTCAATAACAAGCGGGTACTTTCCCAATTACCATCAGGTGACACAATTCGCCTGTTACTATCTCTGGCTTGAGCCAATTCTCTTACTATCATTTTTAATTTTTACCGCTTATTAACTTGCTAAAGAATAGGAATCGTCAAAATAATCAGTTTCTTTTGGCACGTCTTCCTTTGCACAGACTTCTTTAATCGCCTGCTCAACTATATCGATGCCTTTGGCTAAATTTTTACGACTGATGATTAAAGGGCATAAGAATTTAACCACTTGGTCGTCGGCACCACTCGTTTCGATTATTAATCCTTTTTGAAATGCTTTTTTAGTTATTTTTCCTGCCAATTCACCATCGACACAATTAATACCCTGAAACATGCCGCGACCCCGAAAAGAAATATTGCCGTCACCATAACGATTTACAATTTCTTTTAACCTATTTTGAATGTAATCACCTTTTTCTTGCACAGATTTGGAAAATTGATCATCACTCCAAAAATGATCGATAGCCGCTTTTGCAGTAACAAAGGCAAGGTTATTACCACGAAACGTGCCGTTATGTTCTCCGGGTTTCCATAAATCGATGTCTGGTCGAATTAAAACCACAGCAAATGGCAAACCATAACCGCTTAAAGATTTAGAGAGAGTAATAATATCGGGTTTGATACCGGCTTCTTCAAAACTAAAAAATGTTCCGGTACGGCCACAACCTGCTTGAATATCGTCAACAATTAATAAGATGTCGTGCTTATTGCAGACAAGTTGTAAATTACGCAACCATTCCGCACTGGCGACATTAATACCACCCTCGCCTTGCACTGTTTCAACAATCGCCGCCGCTGGTTTATCGATG
>QKHT01000103.1 GCA_003249935.1 Bacteroidota bacterium | reverse complement strand
TACCGAAGCGGTTCAAAACGTATTAAAAATAAATTCGGCGAATCTCAATGGCCTAAATGTAGATATGAACCTGATCCGTCCGTCGGAAATTGTTTTTAAGCTTTATGATATTTTAGGAAATCAGGTTAAAGCATGGCACGAATCGGGTGTTTCGGGGTTGAACCGTCATCTCATGCTTCGGTTCAATGAAACAGTAGTAGCACGTGGAAACTATATTCTGGTAGCAGAAACTGATCAGTATAAATTAGATAAAAAATTAGTAATTAATTAGTTATGAAAAAGATATTCGGCGTTTTAGTTCTGGGCCTTGTATTTATGGCGGCAAAAGCCCAAAGTGTCGATTCGTTGCCTTTAGGGCCCGATTCTATTTTTGTTAAAGATTACAACCAAGCTGTGGCATTAAGTCAGTCGACACATAAGCCGCTGATGATTTTCTTCTGTGGTTCGGATTGGTGCAAACTCTGCATCAAAATGAAACACGAAGTACTCGAAACAGCCCCCTTTGCGGCCTATGCCAAAGATCATCTGGTGATTTACCTCGCCGATTTTCCATACCGTATTAAACAGGATAAAGCATTGAAAGAATCTAACGAAAAGCTGGCTGAAAAGTATAATCCTAAAGGCGAAGCCCCACGTTTTTATGTGCTTAATAATGATGGTAGTGTGAAGTTTGGCTTAGGATATTTGGATTGCAAGCCCGAAGAATTTGTAAACCTGTTGAAAACAAAATTGTAATGCGATTTTTTATTGTAGTATTTCTGGGTATTATTTCAAACGGGATATTTTCTCAAAACAAAACCGAAGAATTTTCTTCGGTTTTGCTGCTTATGGGCACCCGGTTCGAAATTAAAGCCATCACCTCATCTGTCGATTCGTCGCGAATGGCTGTGGAGGCTTGTGTTTTGGAGGTAAAGCGGATTGAACGTATTTTGTCGCCGCATATCGAAGGTGGCGACACGTGGCTGGTAAATGCCAATGCAGGCATCAGGCCGGTGAAGGTGAGTTACGAAATGTTTACGCTCATTAAACGTAGTGCTAAAATTTCGGCCCTCACGGGTGGGGCTTTCGATATTTCGTTTGGTGCCATGTTACCTGTATGGAATTTTAAAACACTAAAAAAACTGCCCGATTCGGCCGAGGTGGCTCGTGTGCATCGCTTGGTCGATTACCGTAAAATTGTACTCAACGAGCACGATACGACGGTATTTTTGCCCGAAAAAGGGATGGCTATTGGTTTTGGTGCCAATGGTAAAGGGTATGCCGCAAACCGGGGTAAAATGGTGATGTTGAAGCTTGGGGCACAAAGTGGCTTTGTGAATGCGGCCGGCGATATTCTGTTCTGGGGCCATAATATCGACGGGAAACCGTGGCGTGTGGCCATTACCAACCCGTTTGATGAACACAAGGTATTTGGTTGGCTCGACGTAACGAATATGGCAGTGGTGACTTCGGGCGATTACGAAAATTTTGTGGATATTGGTGGCATGCGTTATTCGCACATTATCGATGCCCGAACCGGTTGGCCTACCACCTCTACGCACAGTGTAACCATCGTGTGCCCCGATGGCGAAATCGCCGATGCGCTGGCAACGTCGGTCTCGGCCATGGGACCCGAAGAGGGTTTAAGCCTTATCAATCAACTCAAAGGCATCGAATGCCTTATTGTAAAACGCGATGGTACGCTGGTTCAATCCAAAAACCTAAAACTCGAAGCGGTAAAGTAACCGGTTATGGCTGAACCGCAATCTTCATAACAACCTTTTTTACGAGGCCGCCGTTTTTGGTACGAATAGACGGACGGTGTGCATCCCAAGGGAAGAATACAAAATACTCGGTTGGTGTGGCCGTTTGGTAATTGCCTGCTTCGCCATTGAAGAAGGTGATGTCTCTCTCCGGAATATAGGACTCCGTTTCGGTCAACTGATCGATGGTGGTTATGCCCATAATCTCTTCGCCTGCCACCACATATTGGATGTCGATGTATTTGTTGTGTGTTTCGTAACGTGTATTTTCTTTTGGTTTTGCTTCGGCATGCGATACTAATGCAAATACCTCATTTCCTTGTAATTCGTAACGGCCATCGACTGTTTCAATAGTGGCTTCGGCCAAAAATGAAAATGCTTTTTTCCATATTTCCGGATTTTTGTTGTATTGCTCAAGGAGCTGTTTAATGTCCACAGTGGCATTGGGTTTTGCTCCAAATGGTGCCTGAATTGTTGAAAGTTCCATTATATGATTTCTGTTAAATTAGTTTTTACTTTATGATGCACCGCGAACCGAGCTACTGTTTTTTCGGTGGCCGATAGCTTGCAAGCCACGTGTAATACGCACGAAAGTTCCAAATTCTGGTTCAGTACATCGAGATTTTCTTCTTTTATAATGCGCATTACGGCATTCAAATCGTCGTAACTACATTCTATGGCCATGGCTTGTCGTACAGGTTGTTCAACTATTTCGGCATTATTTAATGCTTCGCATGTAGCCGATTTATAGGCTGTAATTAATCCTGATGTGCCGAGTTTGGTTCCTCCAAAATACCTTACAACCAAAACTAATGTGTTGCTGAGTTCATAGCTTTGTAACTGTCCGAGTATCGGTTTGCCCGCAGTGCCCGATGGTTCGCCGTCGTCGTTGGCTCTAAATCTGTCGCCTGTAGCCCCCAGCCTGTATGCATAACACACGTGGCGGGCATCGTAGTATTTTTTGCGAAAGTCGGCATATATGGCTTTTACTTCTTCTTCTGTTTGAACCGGTAGAGCTGTGGCTATAAATTTACTGCCTTTGTCTTTGTATTCGCCTACGGCCAATGCTGCTATGGTTTTGAATGAATCGGGAAGATGGAGCATGGGATTAAACGCCTTTGCCTGTAATGATTGTGCTTATGGTATAAAACAGAATTTTAAAGTCGAACACAATGCTCATATTTTCGATGTAAATCATGTCGAATTTTAAACGTTCCATCATTTTGTCCACACTGTCGGCATAGCCGTATTTTACCATTCCGAGGGAGGTAATGCCCGGACGAATTTTTTGAAGTAAAAAATAGTTGGGTTCGCGTTGTACGATCTGTTCTATGAAAAACTGTCTTTCGGGTCTGGGGCCTACAATCGACATATCGCCAACAAGCACGTTGTAAAATTGGGGCAGTTCATCGAGGCGGTATTTACGCATAAATCGGCCGAACCGGGTAATGCGGTCGTCGTCGGGTTGGGTCAGCTTCGGTTCTCCCAACTCCTCGGCATTGAAGACCATTGTTCTGAACTTTATCATATTGAATGCTTTACCGTTTTTGCCAATACGCTCCTGAAGATATAGGATTGAACCTTTTGAATCGAAACGTACCCGCAGTGCAAGAACGATATAGGCCGGGAGCAGAAAAATAAGTACAATTAACGAAATGATTATATCAAAAATACGTTTTAGGTTTTCTTCAAATGGTGGCATCAGATCGCGCACTACCTCCATATATGGTGTGCCATATACCGGGCTCAAACGTGCAATGCCGATAAGTTTTTCGTATACATATGGTGTAACCTTAATCATTACATCACTACGGTACAACATATTCAGCATATCCTGAATCTCTTTTTCGGTACTTTTTTCCGGTGCAAGAACCACTTCTTCTACTTCATGGGTTCTGATAAGTTCTTCCAAATCGGACACAATACCAAGACATTTATAACCGTTTATCACTTGCCCCTTATGCCTTTTTTCCGAACTGACTAAGCCAAGTACAATATTGCCATGGCTCTTGAGCGTAGAAATAAGCGCGTGAATATCCCGCCCTGAACTTACAACAATTGTTTTAAACCCTGTTTTACGATTAGCTACATTTTTCAGAAATCGATTTAATGTGATGATTCGTGGAATGAGAATAAAGAAAAAGTGAATGCAAAACAACGCGGACAATGAATAAAGATAGGTGGTGGGTTTATTAATTACATCGTCGATAAGTACAGTAAAAAAAAGGATGACTGAACCTATGAGTATGGTAATAAAGGTGTTGGAAAATAAGTCGGCTTTTGATTTCCGGATCAGATTATCGTAAAAACCCGAAATATAAAATATCACCATCCAAAACAGTGGAATAATAACCATCCCAAGATAAAAATGATTATCCGGAGCAAGATAAATCTGGTCACCAATCACCAACGTATCGAGTTTTATTCTCCTGAAATAGAAAAATACCGCCCAACTAATTAATGCAGAAATATAATCGGCCAGAGCATATTTTATTTGAAGCCTTTTTTTGTGCATTATTCTCTTATTACTTTTATTTCACCATTGTTTTTCAACATCATTAGTCCCGATTGCTTGGCTGTAATTTTATCGTGTTGGCGATAACGTACCACATAATCTGCTAATTGAATTAAATCTTTGTCGATGTCGGTAAATGATTTTGGTACTTTACTATTATGGAAACATGCGATTGTGCCTACAATAGGACGTTTAAATTGCTGCAATAAATTTATAACATAGGGTTCTTTACATACTCTTACAGCCAATGTATTATCCGGAGCAATCAAATTGTCGGCCACATACCGTGGTTTTTCATATACAATAGTTAGCGGTTTTATGGTTAAATCCATAAGCTCGAAAGCAAGTGAAGGTACTTCGGAGATATATTGTTGCAACCGGGCATCATTATCGACCAAAACGGTCATGTGTGTTGTCATTGGTCTTTTGAGCAATTTACACAATTTTTCTACCGCAGTGGCACTTGTGGCATCGCATCCAATGGCCCAAAGGGTATCGGTTGGATATATGATAATGCCGCCCTGATTGAGTACGGCCAACGAATTTTTTACTTCCTCTCTGAAATCTGTCATCTATTTTATATTATTTCGTAACAATTTTAATTTTATATACCTCATTTGCACGGCATAAGCCTGGGTACAAGCAAAAACGAAACCTGCAAACCCATCGGAAAAACCGAGTCCCCAAAGATAGTGTTTAAAAAAACGGAAAAAAGGCTTTAGCAATAAATGATATGCGGTTATTGTGCCGGTACGTTTGTCGTAGTCCATGGCTTGCCAGTCGGCATAACGGTTCATTTTTTCAATAAATGCATTTAGCGTAGTATAGGTATTGTGGTTTATCCGGTGTTTTAATTGTCCGGTATATCCCTGGCTTTCAATTTCTTCGTGAACCCATTTGTTGTTATAACGGCAGGTGTCACGTTTAAATAGCCGGATGCATTTGTCGTTTTGGATGCCGCTTTTCTTTAAATTCCGACCCATAAAATAGTTGTTGCGAAATATCCAAAAACTATCAAATTTACCGGGATTTTTAACTGTTTTAATCATTTCTTCGGCCAAGGGTTGGGGGATGCGTTCGTCGGCATCGAGAAGTATAATCCATTCGTGCTTTGCATCATTAATGGCTCTGTTTTTTTGTGCCGAAAGACATTCGCAGGTATGCTGAACAACTCTGGCTCCCTTTGATTGTGCAATTGTAACGGTATTGTCGGTACTAAACGAATCGTATACGAGAATCTCGTTAGCAAATTTCACACAATCTATTGCTTCGGCAATGTTATGCGCTTCGTTGTACGTGGGTATAATTGCTGTGATCTTTTGCATTTTAAACTATTATCTATGCTAAAATAAGAAGTTTTGAGCAATATTTTCCGATACGGCCATTGTTTTTCTTCGAAATTGCATCAATTGGTGTAAAATGTATCCGGCCTCGCACCGTGCAATCGCATTGCTAAAAAAGCAAAAGGGGAAAAACCTGTGGTTCATCCCCTTTTCTTACAAAGAAGTATCAATGTTAAAATTCTTAATTGAAAAACAAACTCATGCCCACCGAAAAAGGATAGATTTCGGGGCCTTTGTTCGATTGGAAAAATGGTGTTTTGTAGTATGTTGCATAAATCCCAAAGTCGTTATAACCTATATTCGCTGTAAAACCATAACGCAGAGGGTTCATATAAAACGAATCGAAATTTTTATCCTTGTTGTTGTCGGCTTTTATTTTTGTATGCGAACTCACTTTTACTGCACCTATTACGCCACCGTTTACAAATATCCGGTCGTTGCCTTTCACCGGAATCTGAAACTCGAGTAACAGTGGTACGGTTAAATAGAGCGACGTAAGCTTGGTTTTATCAATGTTTTTGTATCCATTTGTTTTAAGGTCGATTGGCGATATAACAGCGTGTGTTTCATCTTTTTCGATGGTAATATCTCTGTCGAAAAAGTAGTTGTTATAGTTAATACCAATACCACTCACAATACCAACACAGTTTTTGTTTTTTTGTAACCCAATACTCATTGTAAACATGTTGAGGTTAAATTCGCGGCTCTTGTTGTTGTCTATTGCCATAAAATCGTCTGCTACATTGGTCGGATACATTTTGTTGTCTGATTCGCGAAACATATTGGCCCCAAGATTCACCGAGGCCCAATGTCCTTCAAACTTATCGGAATGTTTATGCTTTTTTAATCTTAAGTGAGTCTTCGAATCGGTATCATAATCGCTGTAAACATCGCCCATTTCCCCGTCATCGTCATTTTGTTCTATCGCAATGGTATCATTCCCGTTGTCGTTATTCTGTTCGGTAATTATCATTTTCTTTTTTCCTAAACGGATTACAACGGTGTCCGACGTTTTACTGTCGGCATTTTGTGTTACCACGTAATAGTTCTCCTCGCCTGCACTGTTTGCTCTGGCACCTATTACTACATTTTTTTCGATGTTAACTTTTGGCATTGTTGATACTGCTTCGGATACAATCTCAATAATCTCGCCTGGTTTAACCGCTTTTTTAGAAAATACAGAGTCAAAATAAAGATTGTACCTTTGTTGCTGGTCTCCTTTTACAATTACGATTGAATTTACATCGTTAGAATTGTTATTTGTTTGCGACTTCATAGGCCACACCATCAGTGCAGACAATGCTACGATTGAGTAAAACTGTTTCATATTACTTTAATTTTTTTCGTTATTACTTTTTTAAATTTACCGGTATCGAAAAGGCAAAAATGCCGCCATCAATTTGTATCCGGTTTGCTTTTCCTTGTTTGTTTGTGTTAATACTAACCCGGTTGCCCGAGACTTTTTTTATGGCACTGTATACAGTCGATTGATCTACTGAAATTTCGGTGTTCTTGAGCTCATTGTAACGCCGTGCCAGTTGATCCTGAATGCTTTCAATGTCACTGTTGTTTGTGTTATTTGTGCTGTTTTTTTTGTTTGTCTGTCTGATATCCAATCCGTTACTAACCAAAATTACCTCAGGTTTTATTTTTACTCTTTTGGGTTGCATGGGTTGCATTTCAATGTCCGTGCGAGCAGACACTTCATTTTGATTGGTATTTGCGTGAGCTGCCACGGCAGTTTTTTGTGTTTTGGCTGAACCATTTGCATTTTTTAGTGTCGCTTCGGCCATATATGGTTCGTTGGTTTTACGCAATGGGTTCACACCCAACTTTTGGTAAATTCGTTCAAGCGTTGCCTGCTCATCAGATATTTCCTGAGCTGCATTATCCCACCGAATGTTATTACTAAAATTATCCTCTTTCGATAAATTATTGGTAACCATAAAAATTCCAAATGCAACAACTGCTGCGGCTGCCGACCACCGGAGCAACTGAGGCAGAATATTTCGTCGTCGGAGGCTGCTTTTGTTTGCAAAGGTTATCTGTTCGGGAATTAGTCGTGTCGCTTTCCACAATTTGAGTGTGCGGGCATTTGTTTTATTATTGGCTACACTGCTTTCAAATGCTTTGGTTTCTGCTGTGGTCATATTCCCTTCAATATATTCAAAACACTGTTCGTCGAAGGTAGCCGAATTTACCAATGCTCCTTTTTTCAATAAATTTTTACCTTGGTAAACTACCGGTTCGGCTAAAAGAGGAACAATTTCGAAATCGGCAAGTTGTGCACGAATTTCGGGATGGTTGTCCAAAAATGCATTGAATATGATGGCTATCTCAGCATTCATCGTGCCTTCGATGTAGTCGATGCAATATTCTTCGTAATTATTTATGTCGATATTTATCATATTCTTATTTTTTTATTCCAAAACTAAATTCATTGTGCCTATATACTCTTTAATGGCTGCCCTTGCCCTAAAAATGGTTATTTTAACCTGTGGTTCGGTCATTTCCATTATATCGCCAATTTCTTTGTACGAATAGCCTTCGTAGTCTCTGAGCAGTAATACGCTCCGTTTTTGTTCCGACAGTGTGGCTAAGGCTTTCTCTAAAACCTCTTTTAAGTCGGTATACTGTTCGCTGTGCGAAGTTTCGGGCAGTGTGTCGGTAAAGTATTGTCTTTTATCTTTTCTGAACCGGTCGATCATGTAATTGTACGATATGCGATATAAAAACGGGCCGGCCTTTTCTACCGGAATTTTATCCCGGTTCACCCATAATTTTTCAAAAGCATCTTGCACAATATCTTGTGCCGTATCCGCATCGTATACCGTTTTCAATGCGTAACGATAAATTTTATCGCTCATTTCATCGACTATTTCATTATACTCTACTGCCGTCACTTCGTGTTAGTTTTGATGTTAAAACGAAGTAACAATATAAAAGTTACATTACACAAAGTATCGATGATATTTTTTTATTTGTATTTGAAGGCTTTTGGTTAATGGCTGGTTTGTGCATAAAAAAAAGCTGCTCCTGAGGCGGAGCAGCTTTTAGTTTTTATTGTATGTCTTTTAGTTCGCGTCTTATGCGTAGCCGGTGTAACCAGCGTTTTATGGCTATTTGTCCGGTGTAATCCATAAAGTACATGGCCGGAAGGAATACCAGTGTAAGGAATGTTGAGAAGGTAAGACCAAAAATAATGGTCCAGCTCAATGGTCCCCAAAACATCACATTGTCGCCACCAAAGTAAATTTGTGGGTCTAAATGCGTAAACAATGTTTCAAAATTGATATTCATACCCACAGCTAACGGAATTAAACCCAAAACTGTTGCCGAAGCTGTAAGGAATACCGGCGTAATACGCGATTTACCAGCCTCTACAATGGCTTCGCGCGTTCGGTAACCGCGTGCCTTTAGTTCATCGGTGAATTCAATAATCAAAATGCCATTTCTAACCACAATGCCGCCCAATGCTACGATGCCCAAGCCTGTCATCATAATTACAATGTCCATCTGGAAGATTGCCAGACCGAAAAGTACACCGATAAAGCTGAATACAACCTCGCTGAGAATGATAATGGTTTTGGAAACCGAGTCGAACTGAGTAATAAGGATAAAGAAGATGATGCCCATTGCAATAAACAGGGCTTGAATAAAGAAGGTGGTTGTTTCGGCCTGATCCTCTTGTTCGCCTGTAAATTTGTAAGTGGTGCCTTCGCTAAAACGGTATTCTTTCTCCATTTTTTTGATGGTCGATACAATTTCGTTCGCCGAATACCCGGTTCGTACATTAGAATAAACGGTGATGACCCGCTTCAGATCCTGCCGTTTGATGCCGGCATACGACGAGGTGTATTCTATCGAAGTTACCGTAGATAATGGAATACTGCGCAACTGTCCCGAATTCATGTCGCGATAGGTAATATCGAGATTGGTTAATGCATTGATATTGTTACGGGTTACATCATCAAAGCGCAGCATAATCGGATATTCGTCCTCTTCGCGTTTAAATTTCGATACCTCTTTACCAAACAGTGCTGTACGCACAGTTGTTCCGATTTGTGCTGTCGAAAGACCTTCGCGTTGTGCCCGGTCGCGATCTATTTTTACCACAATTTCCGGAGAGTTAATTTCAAAGTCGGTTTTTAACTCTTCGATACCCGGAATTTTTTTCGAAGCGATAAAGTCACGGAATCCGTAGGCATCATGAATCAGCGTTTCGATGTTTTCGGAGGCAATTTCGATATTTACCGGCTTTCCGGTTGGTGGCCCCATATTGTTTTTGTCAACCGTAATTTCAGGTCCCGGAATGCCAACCATTACTTCGCGTAGTTCTTCGAGATATTTCGACGTGCTTTTGCCCGATTTACGGTATTTGGTCTCTACAAAGTTGATGGATATTTTACCTTTGTTGAAAGGTGTACCGGTTCCGCCAAAACCCTCTTCTTCGGCACCAATGGTAATGTTGGTGATGATCGATTCTACATCGGGATTGTTGGTGCCCAAAACCTGATAAACCCTTTTTTCGGCAATACGTGCCACGCTGTCGGTCACATTTTGATTGGTCCCTTCGGGCATTTTAATGTACACATAAATGTTGTTGGGGTCGTTTTCGGGGAAAAACAACACTTTTGGTTTTGCTATAAATATGGCCACAAACGAGAGGAAAAACATGCCAATCATTATACCTAATAACCAGTAAGGTCTGTTTCCAATAACTACATAACGCAATGTTTTTTCGTAGTAATGGAGTGCTTTGGGCCATGTTTTTTCCTGGAATGTTACAATCCATTTTGAAATAAAAAAATGGTACACTAAAATCATGATTATGGCAAAAACCAAAAAGTTGCCAATACCGATATGTCCTGTTGTATAAAACAACAATGCCAAAACAGCAATAGCCATCATCGAAATTTTAGTTTGGCGCCATCCTTTCTTTTTGTTGTAGTCGTCGTCGTATTCGTGTTGCATAAACGATACTGCAAATACCGGATTGAACACATAAGCTACAAATAATGAGGCTAATAGTGTTACAATGAGTGTTGCAGGCAGGTAATGCATAAACTGCCCCACAATGCCGGGCCAAAATACCAATGGAAAAAATGGTGCCAGAGTGGTTAGTGTTCCCGATAAAATTGGCATAAATACCTCGCCGGCGGCATATTTTGCTGCAAGTTTAATATCTGGTATTCGCTTGTGCATCCGGTGTGTGTTTTCTATTACCACAATGGCATCGTCTACCACAATTCCCAATGCAAAAATAAAGGCGAACATCACAATCATGTTCATCGTAAACCCGAACATTGGAATGATAATATATGCCAACGCCATGGAGAGTGGTACCGAAATACCCACAAAAAAAGCGTTAGTAAAGCCCATGTAAAACATCAGCAATATCGTTACAAGGATGAACCCGATAATGATGGTGTTATTCAAATCTTCGAGCGTGTTGCGCGTTGAATTACTCATATCGCCCGAAATGCTGATGTTCAAATCGGATGGAAAAATTTTATTTGTGAGTTCATCTTTTACAATGCGCTTTATTTCGTCCGAAGCATCGAGCAGGTTGGCACCACTCTTTTTTATAACGTTCATGGTAATAACGTTTGCACCGTTTAAGCGGGCAAAACTCTCCTGTTCTTCGAAGTCTTCGCGTACGTCTGCAATATCCGAAAGCTTAATAAAACCACCGGCCGATGTCTGTATTACAATGTTTTTTAGTGTATTAACATCATTAAACTGACCTTTAATGCGAATGTTGTTTCGCATGCCGTTTGTGGTGATGTTCCCGGCCGAAATGGTTATATTTTCTGATGACACCGCACGCGATATATCGTCGAAAGTAACTTTGGCCAACTGCATTTTATACATGTCGGCATTTATTTGTATTTCTTTCTCCAATCCACCCACAATGTCTACCCGGGTTACACCTTTAACGGTTTCTAACCGGTCTTGGGCCTCTTCGGCATATTTTTTTAGTTGCTCCAGAGTATAGTTCCCCGATATGTTAATAAACATGACCGGAAATTCCGAAAAATTTATATCGCTAATCGACGGATCATCGGGCAGGTCGGTTGGTAACTTACCTTTAGCTTTGTCCACAGCATCACGTACGCGTTGCTTGGCTTCCGGAATTGGTATATCGGGATCGAACTCAACAACGACATTCGAAAAATCCTGTAACGAATTACTCGATATTTTTTTAACGTTAGAAAGGCTTTTTAGCTCCTTTTCGATGGGACGGGTTACTAAGTTTTCCATATCGCTCGGCGATGTGCCGGGATATACCGTGTTCACCATTATATATGGTATTACAACCTCAGGAAATTGCTCCTTGGGTATAAATACATAGTTTACATACCCAAGTAGCGATATAAAAACCATGGCAACATAAATGCTGGTTTTGTTATCTATCGACCAACTTGTGGCAAAAAACTCTTTAAATTCTTTGAATTTATGCGACATAATTTCTTTGTTTTGGGTTAAAATTCTATTTTTTGGCCCTTCTTAATATTCTGGTAGCCGGTCACTATCATTTTGTCGCCGGCGTTTATTCCTTCTAATATCTCCATCTGACCATTGTAGTCCATACCGGTTTTTACTAACCGTCGCACAGCAATATATCCACCGTCTGTTTTTTCGGCAACATAAATAAATTTGCCATCATTGCCGGTTTGAATGACATTTACCGGAACACAAAATGCCGATGGATTGGTATAATCGTTTATCGCTACATAGGCTATCATGTTGGCCCTTAGTGCAATGTCTTTTGCAGGAAATTTACATTCTACATCAAAAGTGCGACTGTTCTGGTCGATATATTTTGCTGTAAACGATAACTTGGTTTCAATGCTTTGACCAAGGTCGGGGAACTTAATCAGTACATCATTCCCTTTTTTTACCTTTAAAGAAAACGATTCCGCAACCTTTGCCGTAACTTTAGCATTGGTCATATTAATAATTCTCACCACCGAATTTGGCGCACCCGGATTAGCCATTTCACCCACTTTTAATGGATTATTTTCAATACTACCCGAAATAGGCGCAATGATCTTTGTTAGTGCTATTTGCTCTGCTAATGCTTTTTTCGATTCTTCGAGAGCCTCTTTTTGTGTTTTTGCCTGCAAGTATTGTAGTTCCGAACCAATTTTTTTATCCCATAATGCTTTCTGTTTTTCGAAAACTACGGTGGCGAGTTCAAGCTGTGTTTCAATGCCTTTCAGATTTTGTTTTAGCACTTTGGCATCGAGTTCGGCAATAACCTGACCCTTAACGACATTATCGCCCTCTTTTTTGTAAATGGCCGTTACCACCCCCGGCATTTGAGCCGTTGCCGCTACATTTTGGTCACCATCTACTCTGCCCTGTACCTCTACGTAATGTTTAAATTCGCATCCAATGGCTTCTGCTACTGCTACCGGAATTGCTTTTTCACCACTTTCCGGGTTTACTTTAAGTTCTAATGAGTCTATTTGAGCCGATAATTCGGATTGTTGTTTTCGCAATTGCTCCAAAAGGGCTTTGTTGTCAACTTCCTTTTTCCCTCCACATGAGGCCAGTACGATGAGTACCGGAATAAATAATTTAAAGTGTGTCATAATTTATCTTCGTTTTTTTGTTTTTTAATTGATGTTTAAATGGGCTTTTAACGCAATTTCAGCATTAATTAACTCGTAAATGCTCTGGTAAAAATTTGTGAGAGCCGAAATGTACTGGTTTTGCGAGTTCATGAGTTCCATGCTCGACAGCATTCCTAATTTGTACTTTTCGAGGTTCCGGTTGTAAATATCATTCGATAAATTCTTGGTCTTCTTTTGTATCTCAAATTTATCTAATTTAAGTACTAAGTCGTCTCGCAATGCCGTTGCCGAAGTTTTTAAAGACCGCTCTACCTGATAAGTTGTATTTTGCGATTGATCCAATGCCATCTTTTTTTGCGATACTTTAGCCAATCGTTCGCCACTCGAAAACAGTGGCAGGCTAAGGTTTATGCCCACTATGTCTTTGGGCGTAAAATCGAACGATGGTTGCTTTAGTTTTTCGTTGTGGTTATAATATGCCGAAATTGTTGGTAAAAAAGTGGTTAATTCCCGCTGGTAATCGAGTTTTGACAAATCTTCCGAAGTCTTTACTAATTTATAATCCACATTGTTCGCTACGTTAAACGGTAAAAGTGCTGTTGCCGAAACCTGTTGAAGTAAAGACTCGGTTTCGCCAATTTTATCCGTTAATGTAATCTGTGTTGCATCGTCAATACCCAACTGAATTTTTAACAGGCTCATACCCATTTTACGGTTGCTTTCAATAGCGTTCATGGTGTTTTGTATGGTTAATGAAGCCACTTCGAGCTGGTCGACATCGGTTTGTTCCACAAATCCCTGTTTGTGCATCTCTTTAATTTCGGCACAAGTTTTTTGTACATTTGCGAGGCTTACTTTCAAGTTTTCGATGCTTGCATCGGCCACTTCAATCATATAGTAGGTTTGTGCCACCGATTTGTCCGATTCTATCAATGTTTTTTCTAAACTCTGCTTCGAGAGATTATAATAAACCTTTGATGCCCTTAAGCCTATAATGTACGCACCATTAAACAATAATTGCGATACCGAAATATCGAATGTCGTATTGTCTTTTGGCATCAGTGGCGCATTATTGGCCGGATCGTAATACATGTAGGAATAACCCCCATCACCGAGTTTTTCCTGGTGGAATACATCGTTGTTGGGCCTTGGAATCGAATCGCTCGAAAATCCTGCTGTGGGAAACCCAAAACTCGGCGGATTAAAGATGTGTTGATACGTTCCTTTTACTTCGGCATGTGGCAGACCAATTGCAGTGGTTTCCCAAATTTTCTTTTGGGCAATTTTAAGATCAAGCTCCGAATTTTTTATCGATACATTATTTTTTAATGCCAGTTGTTTGGCATCCTGTAGCGATAAATTCATGGTGCTTTGTGCAAATATGCCAATTCCCGAAATCAGCATAACAGCCATGTTTAATCGTCGTAGATTCATTTATTCTTTAAGTTAAATTTGATGACTTGTGTTAAAAATCGCTTGTTTCCTTGTTTCAAAATAGTTTAAACCTTCGGGTGTCGCTATTGCTCGTATGTGATTTTCGAACATTACTTCGAATATCTGCTCAAAGGTAATATCAAACGTTTTGCAAATCTCAGGCTTGTGTAACTCCGAAAGTGTAGCTACATATAGGGCTGCAATAAGATCAATGCTTATCTCTTTTCGAAATAATCCCTCGGCAATGCCCGATTTCATATTTTGCTGCATCAGCTCCATAATCATCTGCTGCTTCTTTTGTAAATGAGACATTACTAATTCGCTGTAATACTTTTCGAGTTCGAATTTAAGCATTGGCGATATTCTCTGCATCTCTTCCGAAACACGTATACTTACTTCGAAAAGGATATCAATCGCGTTCAATTTTTTGCCTTCTATGCAACAATTTAACAGCGAATGGTTATTGTCGCGGTCAAGAATATGCCGAAGCAACTCCTCTTTATTACTTACGTAATTGTAAAGTGTTTTTTTCGAAATACCCAACTTTCGGCTTATATCGTCCATACTCAGACTTCTAATGCCAAATTCAAAAAACAATTCCTTGCACTTGGCCAGAATTGTTTCAAACTTTTCGTCGTGAGCTTCTATATATTCCTGTTCGTCCATTATTTGTTTTAAATTTTCTGCAAATATACACAAGGAAACGAAATAACGAAAAAACGTTTCCGAGCAATAAACGATTATTCGTTTTAATTGTTGCAAAGTTTCGGTATTTTAACTTATTTGTCAAGAGAAAACGTACGAATAATTCAATATTTTCGATGAACCTCCGTTTTTGGTCGATGAATGGCAAAAAAAAACTGCTTTAGTTCATTCACTAAAGCAGTTTTTTTAACTGTTTTTATTGTTCTGTTTTATATTGAACCTAACATCCGCCGGCGGCTCGTTTCTTTTTTGGTTTGGGTGTCACTGCCGGTATGGCCGAACCACTTGATGGTGCCGATGCTGCCGGAGCTACCTGTCCGCCGCCACCTAATGCCTGCGATGCGCCCATACGGAAATCGTATTTGGCAAACTCATCGTCGGGACTCGTTATTCTTGGTTTTTCGGGATTCGAAATGGTTTCAATCCAAAAATTCAAACCGCCCAAAAGCACATAATTATTTTTGTATCCTAATTGTCTGGTTATCATCCATACCTCGTTGGCTCTGGTTGAACCATTTGAATAAAATACGTTGGTTTTAATGCCCTGATCGATAACGTCTGCATTGTCCGGATTGAGTAAATTGGCCAAAGGTATATTTATGGCATTGGGCAGGTGAAACTTGTCGTACTCATCCTTGCTTCGCACATCGATAAGTTGTAATTCAGGATCGTTACTCACAATTTGTGCCGCAATGGCATCCGGGTGCACAAACTGTTGTCCGGTTTGAACCTCATTAATCATTTCCTGTGCTGTAAGCTTGTATTGCTTTGTGGTGTTTTCGGGTACTGCGGCTATAATCAGTCCCAACGGAATCATCACCATCGCTAATTTTATGATATATTTCATCGTCTTCCTTTTTTTATATTAATACTCGTCGCGTGGAAACTTCTTTTCCGACCATTCGCCTACGACAAACATTGCTAATGCTACAATAATCAGAAGAAATGCAAAAACACCACGCGATACGCCTAAAATAGTGTTCATGGTTGGTGCACCCATATTGTTGGCTTTATACATGGTTTCCCACAAAGGATATCCTTCGGCGAAAATAAATACACCAATAAACAATCCGCCAATAAAAGCAAGGGCATCGAGTTTGCCTATCGAAAGCGCGCAAAATGATGTGCCGGGGCAGTATCCACCCAAAATAAATCCGGCTCCCATTATGGCTCCGCCTACAATGGCCGAAGTCATAAAGGTGGGGTTGATATAGACCAAACTTAAATCGATCCAGCCAAACAGACTAAAAAACAATAGTCCAAGCATTGCTGTAATAGCTGCCGTAAAGAATACTTTCAATACAGTAGTGTCATAACCATAGAACATACCTGCCAGTTTTCGCGACGACGAAAAGCCGCTACTTTCGAGTACAAATCCAAAACCGATACCAATTACAAAGGCCAGAAACAGGTTCAGCCCCTCAGGTATAATTTCGTTAACAATTAATGGTCCCATATTTTTTATTTTTTAAATCCAAAGTTTACGTACAAAATAAGCTAAAGCAAAGGCGGTTCCGAATATAAATGCCATCGACACAAATCCGCCTACCGATAGCACGGCCATGCCGCTTAGTGCCGAACCACTTGTGCATCCACGGCCAAGTTGCGACCCAAAACCAAATAGTATGCCGCCAATTACCGCAAATATGATACGGCGTTTACTTGTAATTTTTGGGCTGTGTTCCACTTTCCACTTCAAGCGACCTGCTATGGCACCCGATGCAAAACCGCCGACCAATACACCGAGCATTTCGAGTACCAGCCAGTTATGCCAAAAACCACCATCGTGGCTTCCCGAATATTCGGTATAAAATTTTGTTGTGGCCACATGTTGCGGTGCCACAGTTTCCATGGTAGATACTACTGCACTTTTTATCGCTCCACTGGCACCAAGTCCACGACCCGAAACAAAGTTGGCTGCCAAAAGTACAAGACCCAGTAATACCCCGCCCACATAGGGGTTCAGGTATCGTTTACTTCTATCTGTCTGTTCCATAATTTATTATTATATCTTTGTTTTCAAAAATTTTCTAATAGAGCCAACGACTCATTTGTCCGGCGTATACCATAATAAAGCGCAATATCAACCCGCCCATCAGCACCAGGGCCGGGGCAATATAGTAGGGTACTTTCAGTTTTTTTAGCGACATTATTTCGAGAGCCGCCGGTAATACTAATCCCAAAACCACCACAAATGTCCAGAAGATGGCGGTGTAGGTTCCACCCAAAAACATATTTGCCGCCTCAATTTGTACCTGAGTAGAGGCTCTGAACCCCATAAACATGTGTATAATCAGAAATAATTCGATGGCAATAAGCAACAAGTCGATACGTGCCAAAGCATGCCGTTCGTGTTCGTCTTTCGATAAAATCATTATAAAAGCCGCACCGGTAGAGAGGCCTGATGTTAAAAACAACGGGCCGAGAATCGACGTGTTCCACAAAGGGCGCGCATTGAATGCAGAAAGCAATATGCCGGTATAAATACCCAGTATTACCGATGTAATGACCATAATCCAGGCTAATATCGTTTTTTGTTTGCTTATCCACTCAAAGGCTTCGGCGATATTGGGGTAGGGCCATTTAAAGTTGCTGAATATGGTTTTGATGTACATCCCCGCCCATGCGACCGAAACCGGCATGATAATGAGCAGGGTCCATGCGCCCCAACTCATTGGCGATTCTAATTTTATGGTGGTGTACAATTGCCAAAAGTAAAGTTTGTGTTTCAGATCGAGAAACAGAAACAGAAGGCCGATTCCCAACATGAGCGGCGTAAAAAGCGGCGCTCTTTTTATGGTGGTTTCAAATTCCTTTTCTTTGCCCTGCAAGGTCATTAATCCGGCAAAAAAGAGTATCCCTGCAGCCAAACCGCCCAAAAACAGATAGGCCGGTATTTCCCAGTTCCAGACTTGTAGGTGCGGGTCTATGAGTTCGTTCATTCTTCCGCTCACTATTATTTCTTCGCGCATAACTCAGTCGTTTTTTTAAATTAGGAAATAGAGATGTGGTTTTGTTCCTGCTTCCGGAATCAGCGTTTTGTGTTTCCGTGTTTTTAGTACTTTGCTCACATCCGAATTCGGATCTTCCAAATCGCCAAAATACATGCATTTGGTTGGACAAACCGATACACAGGCAGGTTTTAATCCGTTTTTTAGGCGTTGAACGCAAAATGTACATTTGTCTACATAGCCTTTCGGATGCACGTATCTTGCGTCGTAGGGACATGAAGTAATACATGCTGAGCAGCCAATGCATTTATCTTCGGTGACTAATACTATACCGCCTTCGGCATAGTGGCTGGCTCCCGTAGGGCAGCAACGCACACATGGTGAGTTTTCGCAATGGTTACACCGTTCCGAACGGTTTTCGAGTTCGAGCTCGGGATAAGTGCCATCGGTAACTTCTACCACCCAGTCGCGGCAAAATCCAATGGGTACATTGTTCTCGGCCTGACAAGCAACTACACAGTCGCTGCAACCCACGCATTTTTTAGTATCTATCGCCATTGCATATCTCATACCTTGGCTCCTCCTTCTGCTTTTTCAGTTAAAAACGTTACAAAATTGCCTCGCATGCCGGTTCCGCCCATAATGGGGTCGATGTCTACATGGGTTATCATCTCCGAATCGCTGGCACCGCGACCGTAAGCCCTGGTCAATAGTTTATTGGCATGGCCGAACCCGTGTACCATAAATACCGAATCCCATCGGATGCGTTCGGTAATACGAACGGCTATGGGAAACGACGATACTACGCCATCCTGGTTCTTTAACCACACTTTTTGGCCGTTGGCAAAACCCCACAATTTGGCTACTTTGGGGTTCACCCATACCGTGTTTTCGTCCATAATATCGGTAAGAACCGGATTGTTGGCTGTACGCGTAAATGTATGCATGGGTGCACGGCCGTAGTTAAGGCGGTAAAATCCGTCCTCGGGCTGCGGATGTGCGGTATATACCGGCAATGGGTCGAACCCTGCCGAGGCAAACGTATTGCTGTAAAGTTCTATTTTGCCGCTATCGGTCAAAAATTCTTGCGGTTCACCCTCTTTAAAGTAAAGGTCGTCATAATGCCTTTCGAACTTTTTTAATCCCACACGTTGCATCTCTTCGAGGCTGGTGCCCATTTGTTTGAGTTGCCAGTCTAACTCTTCTTCGTGCGTTTTGTAAGGGAAGTAGGCACCAAGTCCCATTTTATCGGCCAATTGTTTGGCCATCCACCACGCTGGTTTTGTTTCGTATTTTGGTTGAACCGCAGGCATCCGCAATGCAATGGTAGGTTCGCGGTATTGTGAGGCTCTGATGCTGTCGTACCGTTCCAAATACGTACATTCGGGCAGGATTATATCGGCCCAGCCGGTAATCTCCATCGGCATGGTATCGACTACCACCATTAAATCAAGATTTTGAATGGCTTCGATGGTTTTGTGCCGTTCTGGCAGTGTTTCTATCAGATTGGTGCCATTTACAATCCATGCCCTGATGTGACAATCCATCTGTGCGTTGGGTATGGTTGCCGTACACACGCCATTCGCCAAGGCCAAATCGGCAAGTTCGTACTTTCCACCCATGGCATCGCGCCATGTACGGGTAGGATGCGGATATTCCGGTGTTGGAATTGCAGGCACTTTGGCTTTTTCGGGATTGTAAAATCCGCCACGCCGGCCCCACGATCCCAACAAGGCATTGAGAATAGCCACCGCACGCAAGCGTTGCGTGTCGTCGCCATACCAGGTTACATGCCGCCCGGGATGCACAATAGTCGCCGGTGCTTCTTTAGCCATGGTACGAGCCGTTTCGCGGATAACATTCGGTTCAATCGTAGTAATGCCGTAGGCCCATTCGGGGGTATTTGCAGCCACATGTGCTTTTAGTTGGTCGAACCCCGTGGTATATTGTTCTACGTATTTTTTGTCGTAAAGTTCTTCGTTGATAATCACATGAATCCAGGCCAGCAGTAACGCCATATCGGTTGCCGGTTTAATTGGTAACCAATATTTCGATTTACTTGCGGCAGTCGAAAACCGTGGATCAACCGTGATAATTGTGGCTCCCTTGTCGATGGCATCACTCATTTCCTGCACTTGTCCGTTGTGCATGTTTTCGCCAATATGTGAACCAATCAGTACCAAACATTTGCAATCGCGTATGTCGGTGGGTTCGGGGCTGTCTAATCCTTGTCCGAAAGTGGCAATAAACGCCACTTCGCGCGGTCCGCGACATTGCGCGTACGATGGTGCGGTAATGTTGTTAGAACCGTATGCTTTAATTAATCGTCCGAAATAGTCGCCACCCGAACCGTGTGTAAATAATGCGGCGCATTCGGGGCCATGCTCTTTTTTAAGTGTTTCGAGTTTATCTGCAATATACGTGAAGGCTTCGTCCCAGCTAACGCGTTTAAACGTTTGCTTGCCGCGTTCGCCTACCCGCATCATTGGAAATTTTAACCGGTCTTCGTCGTTGTACATGCCCAATCCACCCGATCCACGCGGACACAAGCGGCCATTGCACGATGGGTCGTCTTCGTGTCCAACAATGCGATTTAAGTTGCCTTCATCATCTTTATAAACCCATCCGGCACACTTCCAGAAGCAAATTTCGCAATACGTGGGTGTGCGAACCGGTCCTTTTTTTGCCGCAAAAGTGTTGCCTATCGCTTTGGTTATCGGGTCGATAGCCATTATACCCGCAGTACCTATGGCCGATACTTTAATAAAATCACGTCGACTGTTTACCATGTCATTCAGATATATGTAAATATAACGATACGAATATATGCAAAAAAATGAATATATAAACTGACTTTATAAATAGTCATTCTCGGTTAATTGCTGAATATAAAGTTATAAAATATTTAATATCAAATAGATATATAGACGTTTTGTATTTGTCTGTTTTGATTAATATGAATTGAGTCTAAATAATAATTATATACATCGTGGTAATTATCATTATGGAGCGATGCGTAAAGCAAAAAAAATGGCCGACATGTTTGCATGTGGAAGCGGTACATTCAACATTTAGTTTAATTTTGTTGTCGTATGCACAATAATTGAATAACGTATGTTTAAAAAGCCGGATTTATTTATCATTTTGCTCATATTTGCCATAGGGTTAGCCTATTTTGTTCCATTTTCCCAAATCGGAATTATAAATTTATCGACTGTTTGTTCGTGGGGCATTTCGTTTATTTTCTTTTTTTACGGTGTTAAACTCAATTTGAAGCAACTCAAATCCGATTTGTCTAATTTTAAACTGCATATTCTGGTTCAAGGTGCTACATTTCTTATTTTTCCGGTCATTGTTATCCTCATAAAACCTTTTTTTTCTTTAGCAAACCAAACATTGTGGCTGGCACTGTTTTTTCTTTCTGCTTTACCTTCCACGGTATCCTCTTCGGTGGTGATGGTTTCTATCGCTAAGGGAAATATACCTTCGGCTATCTTTAATGCAACTCTTTCGGGGCTGATCGGTATTATTATTACGCCTTTATGGATGAGCCTGTTTATTCGTCGTGCTGTTGGTGATTTCGACTTTTCGGGGGTAATTATTAATCTTATTCAACAAATTTTACTGCCTGTAATCCTGGGGCTTTTTATGCATAAATGGTGGTCACCGTTTTTTACCAAACATAAGCATGTATTGGCTTGGTTCGATAAATCGGTTATCCTACTGGTGGTTTACAATAGTTTTGGAAAGTCGTTTACCGGTGGCGTTTTCGATTCTTTTGGCGTTTGGCAGATTGTGATGATTTTGGCTATTGTGGTTTCGCTCTTTTTTATAGTTTATGGCATTATCGATGCCGTGGCTAAACTGGGGCACTTTTCGCAAGCCGACCGGATTACGGCACTATTTTGCGGCTCGAAAAAATCGCTGGTTCATGGCACGGTAATGGTCAACGTGTTGTTTGCCGGAATGGGCAGTATCGGCTTGTTCCTCGTGCCTGTTATGATGTACCACGCTTTTCAGTTGGTGATTATCAGCTTTTTTGCCAATCGCTTTTTTAAATATCCCTGACAGGGTTAAAATACGCGCGTTTAAAACCCTGTCAGGGATATTTAAAAATCCGCCCCATTTCCTTAGGTCGTTGACCAGCGGAGGAAGATGTGATGAAGAACCTCAGCCTGAAAGGCAGGACATGTTACACTGTGGTGTCGCCGCTATGCGGCTCAAGAACGTTTGTGATTTGTGTTTTCTACCATAATATCGCCGCTACGCGGCTGCTGTGAAATTCATACTGATA
>QKHT01000278.1 GCA_003249935.1 Bacteroidota bacterium | reverse complement strand
CACCGGCAACATGCAACTATACAGCATTATTGTGTCGCGATCGGCCGAAGTGAAAGAGGCACTATCTCCATGCCATTTCAACCAACCCATGGTAAAACAGGCGCCCGTAGTACTCACTTTTTGTGCCGATTTTAACCGGTTTAAAATGTGGTGTAAACAACGTATGGCTGAACCGGGATATGATAACTTCCTCTCATTTTTTACGGCGGCTATCGATGCACTTTTAGCGGCTCAGAACGTTTGCATTGCAGCAGAAAGTCTGGGCATGGGCATTTGCTACTTGGGTACTACAACCTATATGGCTCATAAAATTGTGGATATCCTGAACCTGCCCGAAAATGTGGTTCCGATAACCACCCTCACCCTCGGCTATCCCGAAGGCGAGGTTCAGCCTACCGACCGATTGCCGCTCGCTGGCATTGTGCACTACGAAACATACAAACCATACACCCCCAACGATATTAACCAACTTTACGCCGGGAAAGAATCGCTCGAAAGCAGCCTGAAATTTGTTACCGAAAACAACAAACAGACCCTTGCACAGGTATTCACCGACATCCGCTACAAAAAAAACGATAACGAAACCTTTTCAAAACTATTTCTCGAAGTCATTAAGGCTCAGAATTTCCACTTACCAGCTCAATAGCTGATGTTGCAGCGGATATCATGCAAAATATTTTGCCATTTAATCGCTCTGACTCAATGTTAAACATGTGGTTCGGCCGGTATAAAAAACAAAATGACAAAATATTGCCACGAAAAATTAAAAAATTACCACCGAAGTTTTTTGTTTCGTGTAAAAAAATTACTTTTGCGTACCAACAAAAAATGTAGATAATGTCGGAAAAGGACCCAAAAAACACACAAAAGGAGCAGGGCTTCGAAAGTGTAGAACACGCTTTAACTCGTTCAGAGCAATTTATCGAGCAATACAAAAAAGAAATAAGTATTGGTCTGGTGGCTGTAGTTGTAATTATCATGGCTGTTTTTGGCTATAACAGTTACATTGTAGCACCAAAAGAAAAGAAAGCAGCGGAACAAATTTTTCAGGGCGAAAGATATTTTGCAGCCGATTCTTTTAAATTGGCACTTAATGGCGATGGTAGTTATCTGGGTTTTATTTATATCGAAGATAAATACAGTTCGACTAAAATTGGTAACCTTGCTGCATATTATGCCGGCATTTCTTACCTAAATCTTGGTGACTTTAACAATGCATTGAAATATTTGAAAAAATTCGATGGCAAAGATAAAATGCTGGCTCCTATTGCAGAAGGGGCAAAAGGCGATTGTTATCTCGAATTAGGCGACTATAAAAAAGCAGCCGGTCAATATAGCGATGCAGTTTCTATGGGCAACGATTTTACATCACCCGTATATTTGAAAAAAATGGGTGCTGCCTACGAATTGTTGGGCAACTTCGATAAAGCAGAAAAAGCTTATAGCCGTATTAAAGACGAATTTGGCAGCAGTATCGAAGCGCGCGACATCGACAAATATATTGCACGCGCCAAAGCACAGATAAAATAGTTGATTCAAAACATTAAATACGGGGTCGGGTTAAATGCCCGACCCTTTTTATTAAAGAGATATGGCAACAAGTTTAAAAAATTTATCGCAATACAATCCCGAACAAATACCCGATGCCGGTGCATACAAATTTGGTATCGCTGTTTCGGAATGGAACCACGACATTACAGGTGCACTATTGCAAGGTGCTCTGGATACACTTAAGCGCCATGGCGTATCCGACGACAATATTACAACCATTTACGTTCCCGGCAGTTTCGAACTCACCAATGCAGCCCGTCATCTTGCCTTACAGGCTCAGGTAGATGCCGTTATCGCAATAGGTTGCGTAATACGTGGCGACACCCCGCATTTCGACTACGTTTGCCAGGGCGTAACGCAAGGCATCGCAGCGTTGAATACAATGATGGATACACCGGTAATCTACGGCGTACTAACCACCAACAATTTGCAACAATCGCTCGACCGGGCCGGTGGCATACATGGTAATAAAGGGGTGGAAGCCGCAATTACAGCCATAAAAATGGCCGACATCGCTTGCACATTAAAGAAGTAATCTTATCTTTGCACCCGCAAGGCAAAAGGGGAAATTCCAGAGTGGCCAAATGGGGCAGACTGTAAATCTGTTAGCTGACGCTTTCGGAGGTTCGAATCCTTCTTTCCCCACAAAAAAGAGACTTTCAGAAATGAAGGTCTCTTTTGTTTTTGACATGAACCAAGTCCAGTTATCAGGCATCATTCTTCGACCCTCCCGATTTCGCTGAGGCTCATCGGGATTGCGGTTGCTTGCCAAACCCGCTGCGCTGCGCTGGCGCTTTTGGAGCACCCGG
Organism: Bacteroidota bacterium; assembly: GCA_003249935.1. Lineage (GTDB taxonomy): Bacteria > Bacteroidota > Bacteroidia > Bacteroidales > UBA5342 > SZUA-561. The sequence continues at coordinate 3,947 of QKHT01000278.1, read as the reverse complement.
GGACACGGGTCGTAAGCATACTTCTCGACGAAACCACCGCTTTCGTTGGCCAATGCCCAAACACTGCTCCCATAGGGATTAATTCGACCAACGGCCTTTGCTGCGCAGGCTTGCAAAAACCGGGTCTCATTAACGAAATGATCTTTTACCACATAACCAATTTCTGATGACTGTGTACTGCCGACTGATGACTTTTTATACACTGCTGCTAAATAATTTAATTAAAACCAATTAATAAACACTCTTGTTTCCGTTTGAAAATATATACAATGCCTTGAAGTAGTCTATTTTTCTTTCAAAAGAAAAGTCACCTCCATATTTAATTAGAAATTTAGCCAATATTTTGGCATCTTTATCTGGATTTTTAAGTTTGAGAATTTTATAATGTTGACTACTTTTTAGAATAAGAAAAATTTTTGCTCCCGAAATATCCAATTCAAATAAATAGACACCTATTTTTTGAACTATAGAATCCTTTGTAAATATCTCTTTTACATCTAAATAATCATCCAAACATTCAACTCCAAACCCAATATCATCATTGCGGTTAATGTAGTCAATGAGGATTTTTTTTGACACAACGGTCTGACAATCACCATATTTATAAATCATATAAAAAAGAAATAGAAACATCCAAAATCTTTTCATTTTGCTAATTTATTTTATCAATTTCATCAATGGCCTGAGTAAGCGTATTTTCAAGTGTCTCTTCTAATGCCTTATATTCAAGCTCTCGGGCTCTTTCTTCTGCTTCGTTCGTTTTGGTTTCACCATTTTTGTATTTTTCCTTTAATAACTGCCCTTCTTCTGTTGTATGAAAACCCTCATGAGTTGCGGCAGCACCAATTGCTTGATCTACATTGCTACATGAAGATGTATAGGCATTAAGTAGTTTCTTACCTTCTGAGGAAGGACTTTTTGTCTTGCCATCTAAAACATCTTGAATTGCATTAATATTAATAGTGACTGTCTGACTCTTTATTATAACACTAGATACTTTACCATTTTTATCATACGATGTATGCTTATCCGTTTCGGTTTTTGCAAGAACATTGCCAACATATTTGGTATCAAATTGGACTGTTATAGGATGTTTTCCATCCATCATATTACCAAGTGCTTTGCTTCCGACTTTTGTCTTAAGCATCGCATTACCCATTCGTTCTATTTCCGGTGTTACATTTTCACTCCATGTACCATTTTTAAACTCCACCGGATTTCCGTCCTTGCCAACTAAATATTTACCACTCAAATCCATATACACCAGCGGATTATTCACACAATACACATACGGCCCCCAGCCGGGATACTTGTCCGCCAATGGGTCTACAGAAGTAAACTCGCCCAAGATGGGGTTCCCGATTTCGCTGAACTCATCGGGACAGGCGTACATGCGGGCATTTATGTTGATAATCTGGAGCTTGTCGTAATGTTCATGCAAGGTAAATCCTCGGTCCGTGAAGAAGGTTGTGCGGAGTGAGTCGCGTTTGTTCCAGCTATCAGGTAGCATGCGTCTGCCCTCCCGATTTCGCTGAGGCTCATCGGGATTGCGGTTGCCTGCCAAACCCGCTGCGCTTCGCTGGCGCGTTTGGAGCACCCGGGAACACGGGTCGTAAGCATACTTATCTACAAAGCCTCCAGTTTCGTTGGCTAATGCCCAAACACTGCTCCCATAGGGATTAATTCGACCAACGGCCTTTGCTGCGCAGGCTTGCAAAAGCCGGGTCTCATTAACGAAATGATCTTTCACCACATAACCAATTTCTGATGACTGTGTACTACCGACTGATGACTTTTTATACACTGCTGCTAAATCCTTTCCCCCCTGCCGATACACTTCGTTTTCGGCACTGCTCTTTATTGCCAAAAGCACTGCAAGATAAATATTTCTGACGCAATTGTAGCATCATGTTATGCGTGCTTTTGGATAAAGAGGGAGAAAGATATAAAACAAATCCTTTCGTGTACCATCCGGGTAGAGAAATTGTTCGTGATTGCCGAAATGATACTTAGTATACTGTAGTGTGCCGTTTTCGTAATACCGTGTGCGCCACTTGCTGGTGTCGGGGCGGTAGTCGAATTTAATTTCGGAAACGGCGGCAAAACCCAATGTACCATTGCCCTCTACCTTAAAGTTTTCGACACGGTTGCGGCTGTTGTAGGTTATGGTTTGTTTGGGGCGCAACTGCTCGTTGGTGGTGGTGAGCACATCGGGGTTGGCCCACGAGTTACCGGCTGTGCCGGTGTTATTTTCGATGGTGGTTCCGGCAAGGGTTACATCGCGTATAAACGTCTTTTGCCCTATTTTATCGTAACGAGTGGCGGTTATTATCACATTACAAAACATTCAGCTACGCAATTCAAAATTCAGTATCATAAAACCGGCCAAACTTATATACAAAACTAATTGAATTATATTCATCCAATTCAATTAACTCTTCCTTTACATACAAGGTTGTGTAAAAATTCCCATAATAATCTGGTGTTGAAAGGAATAACTCATTTACAATCCTTTTTCCACTTACCACAACTTTGTGACCATTTAATATAAAACAGCCTAAATGGCTCCTTTCTTTAGCGATTTTATTTCCTATCGAACTAAGTTGAATAATTGTATCATTCCGCCAAAAGTGAATATGTACGTTTAAAATTAGACTATCTGTAAAATAACTTTTATCACGTTCTGCATCTATAAAATCAACAAGAGCTTCACGAACGATAGGGTTACACTCTAAAATTCGTATAGAATCATCCGCTTGAAGTTTTAAACCTGCTAAAGTTAGCACCAAAACAATAATGTATCTCATTTTCAATTTCTATTTATTGCCGAAAATAGTTGCTCCTGAAGTATTCAGAACCCCCAAATCATTGTAGGGAATATACCCCAAACTCCTTGAATAGATAGAAAAAACAACATTAGGATTCTTTGCATTAATTTTACCAGCATTTGTTAAGTCATTATTTTGAGGTCCTTGACGACCAGTGGGAGGATGATAATGCGATATTCTCTCAACATCAGCAAAATTACTTCCATAAATCTTCTGAGCCGTTTGACCAACTGCTACACCTAATGTATTATGATTTGTCATAACTAAAGATCCAGCATTTTTTGTCTCTATAATACCAAATTCAACTTTGGTATTGTCTGACATAAATTTAAACAGTTTTTCTGCCTCCGCCTTATCTTTAATTTCATATCCTTCACCTTTGTCGTTATTTGCCAAAGCAGTGCCAGGTGGTGGATTTGGAATCCCAACTACTTCAACTTCATTATCGAATGTTCCATCCTCAAAAGATTCACACTCTCCAGTTCTCTTACCATCATCGCCAATTTTATATAGTTCATCTGGCCCATCCTTTTCAATAGCCAACATTATTTCCCCCTTATCATCAAAATTGTATTCATTTTCTCCCGTGGGGTCAATTTTACTCAGCGGATTATTCACACAATACACATACGGCCCCCAACCGGGGTATTTATCAGCAAGCGGGTCTACAGAGGTAAACTCGCCCAAGATGGGGTCGTACATCCTTGCATTCATGTTGATGATCTGGAGCTTGTCATAGTGTTTCCCGATTTCGTTTGTACTCATCGGGATTGCGGCTGCTTGCCAAACCCGCTGCGCTGTGCTGGCGCGTTTGGAGCATTCGGAAACGTGCAACGTGAACCCGCGGTCAGTAAAGAAGGTGGTGCGAAGAGAGTCGCGCTCTTGCCATTTGTCGGGCATCATCCTTCTACCCTCCCGATTTCGTTTGTACTCATCGGGATTGCGGTTGCTTGCCAAACCCACTGCGCTGCGCTTGCGCGTTTGGAGCACCCGGGAACACGGGTCGTAAGCGTTTTTTCCATACAATCAACGATTTTGTTGTTAATCTTTTTCTTTGTAGTTCAAATAGTATTTCACCTGATCTTTATAATTAGGTCTTAAAAACCATTTTTTTAACCA
>QKHT01000006.1 GCA_003249935.1 Bacteroidota bacterium | reverse complement strand
CGGCCTGCACGTGCGCCCCGTGCAATGGAAACCTGCTTTGCTGATGTATTTGGGAAATATTGTTTACTGTCCACGACCGCGGTGTGTGGCATCGGCTGCAATCGGTGCCTACCGTTTGTTGGTGTACATCTTTATGGCATGCCATGCAACTCTGTTTGGCATTGGAAAATACCAAATCGGTGTGGCACAGTTTACAGTCGACCATGGCATGTTGCCCAACCAACGGGAAACGGGTGGTGTTATGATCGAACGTACCCGCACTTCCTTTGTATGCCCAACTGTCGGCGTTGTGGCAAACATCGCACTTTGTGGAAAAGTTGGCACCATGCGGCGATTTGATAGCCAAAACCGAAGCAAATACGCACCAGGCAACTATTATTGATGACAGTTTGAACATTCGATGTTTTTAAATTTGTATTGTATGTATGTCCCGTTTTCCGATTGAACCGGCTTATGACAATCCATGCAGGCGACCGTTACATGCGCCCCTTCGAGTTTAAATCGCGATTGGTTATGGTTGAACCGCGATGCACGCCAGTTGTCGAAACCATGACAGGCGGTACAGTCGGTCTTTCCGTTTTTTTCGAACTGACCGTGATGCGAATCCTTATGGCAGGCCGAGCAATCGGACTTTAGCGCATTAAAATTTTGAACCCGTTGGCCTGCGTTTGTTTTAGCATAGTGGCAAGCTGCGCAACCGGTATTGGCGTGTACCCCCCGAAGTTCGAAGCCGGTTTTGCTGTGATCGAAAGTCACCTCTTTCCAGCTGTTTACATTGTGGCAAGCGGTACAATTGGCTCCGGGATAGTATTTCGGATCTATTTTGCTTAGATGTTCGTCTTTATGGCAATCGATACAGTTGATTCCCATTTTTATAAAAGTCCAACGGTCGTTTTTTTTATGGCATTCGAAACATGCTGTGGCCATATGTGCCCCTTCGAGCGGAAATTTAGTCTTATTGTGCATCTCCGTACTGTAGGTGCTTTGGCCAAACCCATCGTTGGTGTGGCATGTGTAACAGTCGGGCGACGTACCGTTGCGTGCAAATTCCTTGTTATGGTAATCGGCATGGCAATCCGAACAGTGGTCGTGTTTTACAGGGTTCGTCATATTTACTTTGTGGCATGCTTTACACGACACGGTTTGGTGCTTACCCAAAAGCTTAAAATCGGTTAGGTTGTGATCGAAATTCCCTGTGGATTTTATGGTGTGAAACGACTCTTCCGAATGGCATTTCTTACAATCCTGCCCGAATTTATTGTCGTGCACATCCTTGTGACAGCCGGTACAATTATTAAAAACCAATCCGGTAAATTTCTGAGCCGGTTTGCCATTTACGTTCTCAATTGCATGGCAGGCCACACACTGCTGATCTTTATGTCGACCCAAAAGCGGAAATTTGATCTTTATGTCGACCCAAAAGCGGAAATTTTGTTTTATTGTGATCGAAGGGTTTGGCATTTTTAAACGAATCGAAATTGTGACATTCGGCACAATTGGCCGACATTTTCCCCTGATGGTAATCGGCATGGCACGCCAAACAGTTGCTGTTTAGCCCCAAATAAGTGCCCGATTTTTTTCTGATATCGGCATTGGCAATGTTGGCCGGTTTATGGCAAGCTTCACAGCTTATTTTGCCATGCTTCCCTTCGAGGGCGAAACCGGCCTGCTTATGGTCGAATTTGTTTTTGTCGAACACGACAATTTTAAAGTCGCGGCCGTGATGTTCGTTATGGCAACTTACGCACGACTTCGACAATACCACTGCCGAACCGTGATACCCTTTTTTTTCAGCCATATTCAGCTTAATTGGCTGGTGGCATTCAAGGCATTTTTCGGACGATACCGTTTTTCCCACCGTATGGCATTGGGTACAGTGGTTCACCCCGTCCAGGTCGGTATGTGCTCTGGTCATTTCGCCGGGCGAAATTTGCCCCCGGGCACCAGTAGCAATACAGAGTGCAATAAAAACAAGATATTTAAATAATGCCTGTTTCATGGGGTTGCCTTCAATCCTTTTTTAATTTGTGTTTCAGTATCGCCTCGCCCCGCTTGGTGGTAATTTCAATACCGGTTTTCTTCAAAATTCGGTTGGCAGTTCGCCGCCTGCAAAAATGTACACCAAATCGTTGGCTATAATTTCTTTTTCGGTTGAACCGTGGCTCGAAAAAGCCACAGTATCGGATGTAATGGCGGCAATGTTCGAATTGAACTTCACCTTCACAATGCCGTTTTGTATGGCACTTTGAATCTTTTCGGCATTTTTGAGTTTCAATCGGTTGAATGTTTCGCCACGATACGATAGAATCACCGTATTCTGGTAGGCCAGCAACAATGCCGATTCAATTGCCGAATCGCCACCACCCACTACTACAATGTTTTTATCCTTTATGTCTTCGGGTTCGAGCAAGCGGTAGGCCACTTTTTCGAGTTCTTCGCCCGGTACACCCAATTTACGGGGGGTGCCTCGCCGTCCAATGGCCAGCAACACGGCTTTCGAGGTGTATGTGGTGCCTCAACCGGTTTTTATTTCAAAGCAATTATCCGTTTTATTTATCGCTTCCACCTTGCAGTTTTCGGTAATTTTAATGTCGTGTTTGGCAAGAACCGAGTGCCAAAGGTTAAGCAAATGGGTTTTGGATGTTTCCGTGAGTTTTGCTTTACCGTACAGGGGCAAATCCATAGGTACTGTCATTACAATTTTCGATCGTGGAAAATTAAAAACGGCACCACCCACGGTATCCTGTTCGAGTGTTACTGCGTTTAGTCCCGCTTTTTTCGCGGCCAGCGAGGCCGAAATTCAGGCAGGTCCGGCACCTACAATAACCAGATCGTACTCGGCATTGGCATTGCGGTTAAAGGTTCGAACCAAATTTTCGACCGCTTCACGCCCCTGTGTTACGGCATTTCTGATGAGTCCCATTCCACCCAATTCGCCGGCAATAAAGATATCCCGAACATTGGTTTCGAAAGTCGGGCTTACATGCGGCAAATCCACACCCCGTTTTTCGGTGCCGATAAACAACGATAT
>QKHT01000056.1 GCA_003249935.1 Bacteroidota bacterium | reverse complement strand
ATCCACAACCGGAATGCCACTTTCGCGCAGAATCTTCTTCATCAGAATTTTATCCATTCCTACAGCCGACGACAACACGTTACATCCGGCATAAGGCACGGCCATCAGCTCCATGAGGCCCTGAAATGCGCCATCTTCGCCATAGGTTCCGTGCAAAACCGGTAAAACCACATCCACATTTGAGTAGAGTTTTAAAGCCCCAAACATACCTTTGGTATACAACCCCGGTTCGCGTCCATCGGCCAGCGGAAAAATACGCACAGCCTGTTTTAGCAACGTAGCCGTATTTTTATAGTTATCTACCTTCAGCAACACATCGCCCGAGAACCATTCGCCCTCTTTGGTAATGTATACCGGTACAATTTCACTGTTGGCGGCCGATATAGCCTGTAATGCCGACACCACCGATATTTCGTGTTCGACAGACTTTCCGCCGAAAACCACAGCAACTTTTATCTTCATTATTTCTTTCGTATTATTCGTTGAATGTATCGGGCAAATCGTTTTCGTATAGCACCACGTCGCCCGTTTTCAGTCGTGCATTTAAATGCGAAGTAGCCTCGGTGAGGTTACGCGCCACAAACACCTGATCCATATTGTATCCGGCCTCTTCGAGTCCGTTATAAATAGGTGCTGTTTGCTTAGGACCTACCAGTACCACATAATTGGCCACGGCAGCCATCTGTTTTCCAAATTCGAAATTATACATCTCCTGTTTGTCGCCAAGCTCAATCATACCGGGTGTAACCACCACTTTGCTTCCGCCGGCCATTTTACCAAGCACATCAAGTGCCATGCGTGCACCGGCCGGATTGGAGTTAAATGCATCATCGAGAATAGTTACACCACCAGCCGTGCGTTTTACATCCAAACGGTGCGCCACCGGTTCAAGCCGCTTTACCCCCACGGCAATAGCCGAATAAGGCACATCGAGCGCAATGGCAATCACCACAGCTGCCATAATATTCGACACATTGTACGAACCCATCAGTCGCGTTTCGAGATGCATCAGTTTTTGGTCGTTGTGCCACACTTCGAACTTCATGCCATGCGCCGAATATTCCGTATTTTTTGCACAATATTCGCCTTTTTCAGTGTCCACGCTGTAAAAACACGAGGTCCCCTGCCATGTTTTGGCTGAACCATAGATGGTGTCGTAGTCGGCATTCAGTGCCACAATACCCCCGGCAGGAATGGCATCGGCCAGTTCGAGTTTAGTTTTCCGCACATTTTCGAGCGTTTTAAACGTATCGAGATGTTGTTCGGCAATGGCGGTAATAATGGCGTGATGTGGTTTTACGATATCGCAAATTTCTTTAATATCGCCCTGTTGCTTTGCACCCATTTCGGCTATAAACACCTGATGCTGGGGTTTAAGCTGCTCGCGAATGGTGCGTACCACGCCCAACGTGGTGTTGTAACTGCCCGGTGTCATGAGTACATTATATTTTTCGGAGAGGATGCGGTGCAAAAAATGCTTGGCACTGGTTTTACCAAAGCTACCGGTTATCCCTATTACTTTTATGCCATGAACCGATTGCAGCATTTTTGCGGCATCGGCAATATACCAATTGTTGATTCGCTTTTCCACCGGTTGCAGGGCCGTGTTTGCAGCCAGCATCAGGCGTGCGCCCGAAAATGCCAGATAATAGGCCAATACCACTACATTTTTAAGGGCTGAACCTAAAGATTGGTTTTCGGGATTTTTGGATACTGCCATGAGCGTAAACGAAAGCCCCAACGACAGTACCAACCAAAACACAAGTGACACGCCATAAATGCGTTTGGCACGTGCAGTCCACGTTAGTTTTTTCTTGTGCTTTTTGCGGAGGTAGGTATACGAAGTATAGAGTGAAGCAAAAATGGCAAAGCCATAAATAACCATTTCGTTGTTCAGAAACCAGAGTAACATTAAACTAATGGCTGTGGCCACATCGGGCATGGGATTGAGCAACCCTTTACTTTGAGCGGCCCATTTGTTGAACCGTTCGTTGCGATACGAATTTTGCTGCATCATGTGCAACAAAAATTTATACCGGTTCAAGCCATAAAGCAAAACCAGCAGAAGTGCTGTAATCTGAAGTGCTATCATTTGTAATTACGATTTCGGTTGAATAAAATGAGAAACCACGGCATGAAAATCGGCCGCACGTTCGAGAAAGCTGTAATGGCCGCAACCCTGATAAACCACCAAACCGGCATCGGGAATGAGTTTTTCCATGATTTTGGCATCGCTTAGTGGGGTAGCGGTATCGTTCGCGCCCCAAAACAGCAAGGCAGAGCCCTTAATTTTTGGCATCGCGTACGTTAAATCTTCGTTGACCACTTTCGACAAAATGCGTTTCATGGTTTCGGATGCCGAGCGGTAATCGGACGATCCGGCTTTGGCCCGGTACCTTTCGAATGCCGGTTCAACCAAAAGCTTTACAACCGGTATTTTGGCCAGATTTTTCAATAATTTGTAACTGTACACCCTGAAATAATAGACAGGTTTCCGACGTGGTTTTATGCCGGCTGCATCCACCAGTACAATTTTGCTTATGGGGTTGCGCGAACTCAGTAATATAGCCACACGACCGCCAAACGAATGGCCCACAAGTACCGGATCGGTAAGATTAAGTGCTGTTATAAACTGCTCGGTAAGACGTGTATACGCTTCAATACCCCATATTTCGGCCGGCTCGGGGCTTTTGCCAAAACCCGGAAAATCGATTGCAACCACGCAATGGTTAGCCGAAAAAAAGGCACGCGCCTGTTTCCATATTTCGGTACTGCAACCCCAGCCATGCAACAATAGCACCGGTTTGCCTTCGCCTTCGATGGTATAATTTATAACCTGACCCTGTATAATTATTTGTTGCTCCATTTGCTAAACTCGAAACGCAAAAGTAAAAAAAATAATGCACCAAACCGTGCGGCTTACACACATTGTAGCTTAATATCTTACGATAATTGCCGCATAAAAAACAAACTGTCTGAAAAAAAAATTGAATTGATGGCAGCAGCAGGCGGTTGGCTCCGCGCATGGCAATCTGGATTTTCGAATGGGTTGATGCCGCTTTTCCCGACCAATCGGTTGCTTTTGTTGGATTTACAACTATTCGCCAACCGCCTGTGGTACGCTGGTCCCACGTATCTTTTTACTTATTTTCAAACCAGTTATAAGCAAATCGGGCTCTTAAAATTTCAATGACTTATCTTATCACAAGCCAAGCAACTTATAAATGGTAATGCATGCCAAACCGTACAATGTTCTGCCATTTACCAGCTGCCACAATTTTTCATTTGCATAATTGATCTGCTTAAAAAAGATTCAAAAAACCGATGCAAAAAAATATTATACGAAGCCCTACCACAAAGTCATTAGTATTCAACCATCATAAGGCAAAAAATGTGGCTCAACCCAAACAATATTCGAATTTTAACAAAGCATGGCAAATCCAACATATATTTAATATTAAATATATCAAAATATTATCTTAATATACCGCAATTAACCCTTTATTTTAATAGTATTACCCCCTCTATTAAGATAGAATTAACCTATACTTTCGACACGAATTAATCAATCAATTATTTTATTATGAAATTAAATTTATTACTAACAGATCCAAAAAAAATGGCAGGTATTACTGTCGCAGGGCTTGTATTTGCCATTGGAAGTTTAAACGCTCAGCCCTATTTTAAAGCAGGACAGGATCCTAAACCGGTTGGACAAAATTGGTCGGCAGTTGCGAACATGTCCGATGAGTTTGAAAACACCACAACACTCGATGCAACCAAATGGTTTGCCGACCCGGCAACCAATGGGTGGACATGGATCGGCAGAGCACCGGGGCTGTTTACGCCTAATGCCGTAACTGTAGCCAATGGCTCGTTACGCATAACAGTTAAAAAGTACACAACCCCACAGGTTGTAAACGGAAAAACTTATTTGTACGAAGGCGGCATTGTACGATCGAAAAATGCCGGGCAACCCGGTTGGTATTACGAATGTTATATGCGCGCTAACAAAACCGAGATGTCGTCTACATTTTGGCTGATGACCAATAATACCGATTGCAACAAAAAACATGAAATCGATATCCAGGAGTGTATAGGTAAAACCACTCCAAATACAGCAAGCTGGGCCATGGGTTGGGATCAGATTTTTCATTCGAACGCCATACACCGAGAGTCGAGTTGCCGACCAACCGCAACACAAATTCAAGGGCAAAAAACATTGACAGAAAAAAATAACAGCCGGTTTTTCGTGTATGGTGCATGGTGGAAATCACCAACTGAAATACAATTTTTCCTGGACGGCACTTACGCTTATTCAATTACACCAAGCACAAATTTCGACATGCAGGCATATATACAATTGGCCGTTGAAACATACGACTGGAATCCGGTACCAAGCGATGGTGGCATGGTGGCATCTGGCACATGGGCCGAACGCACCACAACCTACTTATGGATTAGAACTTGGAAGTTAATTGCTGCAAAATCGGCCCAAATAACCGATCAAAATAATTCATCGTTGGATTTATCAGCATATCCCGGAAACACCGGACGTAACAATATTATCATGAATTTGTGCACCGACGAACTTTCGGATGTGAATATATCGGTATTTAATTTAAGCGGACAAAACCTTTTCAACAAACATCTTTCGAAGGTGAATGCAGGTCCGCATCAGTTTGATATCGACCTCAACGAAGCCAAACAACCCATAAAGGGTTTGGTTATTCTTCAGGCAAAAACAAACAAAAGCGCTCAATCCATTAAACTCAGTCTGTAATTCCTGATCGGAAGGAAAATATCAATTATAAGATGGCTGGTTTAACATATAATCAGCCATCTTTATTTCAAACTACAATCCGACAAAAAGCTAATTACCATTTAATAACCATTTTGGTTCAACCAAATAAAAACAGTGAGAATTTGCCCGGTTCATAAAAACCATTACTTTTGCCAAATGAGGAAAGCAATAGTCTGTTTCTTTTTAATTTTAACCCCGGTGTTGAATAGGGCACGCGAAGCCACCATTGCGCCGGCCGAAGAGATTTACACTGCCATTAATCTTTCGGGTTACGGGTTGAACCGCACAGTTTTTGATTTGGCCTTTAAAGGTTTGTCGCGGTTAAAAACAGAAGGAAAGGTTGCCAATCCGAATATTGTAACCATTGCCGATTACTCGCAATCGAGCAACAACAAGCGACTCTATGTTATCGACCTGACAAACAAGAAGCTGCTTTTTAACACCTATGTAGCGCACGGCCAAAACACGGGCGACGAATTTGCCAAATCGTTTTCTAACAAAGAAGGTTCACTCAAAAGTAGTCTTGGATTTTATGTCACCGAAAACCCGATAATCGGTTCACACACCGGCTACGCTTTAGTGATTAACGGCGTGGAAAAAGGCATTAATGACCTTGCCGAAAAACGAGCCATTATAATCCATGGTGCCGACTATGTTTCGGAGTGGTTCATTAAAAAATATGGCCGACTTGGCCGCAGTTTTGGTTGCCCGGCTCTTCCCACCGAACTCAACAAACCTATTATCGACAGCATTAAAGGCGGAACCTGTCTGTTTATTTACAACCCCGACAGCAAGTATTTGTGCAGTTCGAAATTACTTAACTAATCCATAAGGATCCTTTAGAAAAGCCACCTTCTCTCCGTCTGCAATAACCGGCATATACACTATAAATACCGGCACATTGGCAGTGAGCCGAATGGTTTTTGATTCGGTATCTTTCTTCCCGATTTTTAACGCATTCACATCAATTCGGCCATTGGTCAGTATTTCGGCCAACTCCACGGGCTTTTCCAACCGCACACAGCCATGGCTTGCAAACCGGTTTTTTCGGGCAAAACCGCTTTTCACATTAGTATCGTGCAAATAAATACTGAACGGATTAGCTAAATTGAATTTTAACACGCCCAGCGAATTGTTGGGCCCCGTAGATTCGCGAAAGAAATACGGAAAATTGTTAGCCGTATATGCCGACCAGTTTAATTCCGAATCGTCCATCGGATTGCCTTTGGCATCTACCACCGCAAAATTATTCTTTTCCAGATAGCTTTCATCTTTCTGAACCTTGGGTAACAGCTCCTTTGTGGCAATAGAAAACGGCACATTCCAAAACGGAAAGGTTACCATCGTGGTAATATTCGATGCAATCGTGGGTGTAGGACTACTTACTTTTCCAACTACGGTTTTCATATTTAGTACAAGCGAATCGTTGCGGTAACAATACAACCGCGTTTCGGCAATATTGGCCACAATATAGGTCGGCTGCTTGTGGAAGTAGATAAACTTCAAATAATTCATCGATAGTTTAATGGCTTTAGCAGCTATTGAATTTTTGTTCTGAACCGAATCGCGAAGGTATTTTTCCAAAACCAAATAATTGTGGTCTTTTATATTGAACCGCGACACAAAGCCGGTAACGGTTTCGAAAGCACCGGAAGCAAGAAGCTGCTTTAAATAAACCGAGTCGGACTGTTGCGAACTAATACCATCGTAATCGAACGGCACCTTCACGCTTTGTAACTCTTTTAGATAGTTGAGTACCACGCTGGTAATCATCTCATCGGTATGTTGCTTGTAATATCGGCTCCGAAATATTTTACCATATATGGCCGAGCGGATCTCGCCAGTCATTAATTGTTGCGACACTTGCCCTTTAGCTTTAGCAACTTCAATAGCATCGAGCCATTCAT
>QKHT01000248.1 GCA_003249935.1 Bacteroidota bacterium | reverse complement strand
AACCAAAGTAGGCAAAGAAAACCATCGGCTTATTGTATCGGCTATAATTCAATTCGGTACTTAGTGGAAATAAAAGCGAAGGCGAATCCGGAAATTACATTAAATTTGCTACCGATTAACAGGCAAGCCAAGTAACGTATATATTCCCGTTTTGCCATTAAAACAAGATTGATATTATGAGACGAATGCTCCGCATGACCACCATGGTACTTTTTGCCGTAGTTACCTGTTCACAGGTTCAAGCCAAAACAAAAACAGAAAAAATAAGTTTATGGGGCAATAATGTACCCGGACTTATAAATACCACCATTTCAGAAACAACCATTCCCAAACCCGACAGTTTGTTGCGTATTTCAAACATTACACACCCAACTTTGGAAATATTTTTTCCCAAAAAACCCAACGGCACTGCTGTTATTATTTGTCCCGGAGGGGGTTATGGATTGGTGTCGTACCAAAGTGAAGGCACCATGATTGCCCAATGGCTCAACAGTTTAGGAATTACATGTGGTGTACTCAAATACCGCATGCCTGGCATTGGTGCTTTCGAAAACAATGCCACTGCGCCGCTGATGGATGCCCAACGTGCCATACAGATAGTGCGCACCAATGCAAAAAAATGGCACGTAAATCCCGAAAAAACAGGCATTATGGGTTTTTCGGCCGGTGGGCATTTGGCCGCTTCGGCATCAACGTTGTATAAAAACTTCACTCTACCTCAAGCCACGCCCGAGTCTGTGCGCCCCTCGTTTTCGATTCTTATTTATCCGGTTATTTCGATGGAAGACGACATTACCCACAAGGGATCGCAAAAAAATCTGTTAAGTGCCGGGGCCACCGATGAGATCAAAAAGGCCTTCTCGTGCGATGAGCAAGCAGATAAAAACACGCCTCCGGCATTTTTGCTTCATGCGGCTAACGATCAGGCTGTACCTTTCGAAAACAGCATCCGGTATTTCAAAGCACTTACCAGTAAAGGGGTAAAAGCGCAACTAAACCTCATCCCCGAAGGCGGACATGGTTTTGGTGGTTCAACCCCCGAAATTGTAAAAATATGGTATCCCCTGCTCGAACTCTGGTTACAACAGCAACAACTTATTTCGTCGAAATAAAGTGAATATAAAAAAATACAAAGGGCACGAAAATTTTCGTGCCCTTTGTCTTTTTATGGGTATAACGGTTGTACAACAGTAAAAATCAAAACACCAGATACACCAACAGCCCCTCGGCATCGGGAATATCCAATTCGAACCAGTCGTTGGTGCATTCGTTCAACGTACCATTCCACCATCGGGACAAACACATTTTACGCAACGGATATTTTAAATGTGTGGACGTAATGGGTGTTTTCGGGTTCATGGAAAATAGCGACACCTGCTGGCCCCGAAACGAGGTGATTTTGGTTTTACCCTTTATCGCAAAGAGATATCCATAATCGGTAACCAAAACCACATCCAGTTTTTCGGCATATTCGGCTACCAACCCGATGTTGCCCAAGGTATGGTCTTCGCGCTGACCGGTAGCACCCAGTATTATAACCGAGGAGATTTGGCGGCTTAAACAATAGTTTACGGCCTTGGTAAGGTCGTTGGTATCCTGATCGGGAATGTGAATAAGCTTGTCGGCCAATTGC
>QKHT01000102.1 GCA_003249935.1 Bacteroidota bacterium | reverse complement strand
TTGCACCGGCGGAAGGAGTTCTATCCCTTTCGAATTTGGCATTGGTTCACTCCAACCACCGGAACCGGGACAAAATATTACTTTCCACTCGCCCTTTTGTATGGCAAATGAGCCATTGATGGAGTGGTGTACAGCATCGGTTCGCAAGGTTGCTTTCGATTTAATTTTAAGAGCAGGCAAAAAGCTGTAACTATCTTCGGCCTCATTGTCGGGATATTTTACATGGCATATATCGGCCAGGGTTGCATACAAATCGGTGGTGCAGATTATTTGATCCGATAGGCCTGTCTTTACTTTTTCCGGCCAACTTACAATAAAGGGCACCCGATGGCCGCCTTCGAAAATATCGGCTTTGGTTCCCCTGAAATCACCACTCGGATGATGCCCTTTGGTGGCTAATTGTTCAAAATCGGCTTTTGGCGAGCAACCGTTGTCGCTCGTAAATATCACTAAGGTATTTTGGTCAATACCGTGTACCGCAAGCGTTTTGGTTATTTCGCCCAATACCCAATCGACCATTAATACAAAATCGGCATACGGATTATCCAACCCGCTCTTACCTCTAAATTCGGCACTTGGCAAAATAGGGGTGTGAGGGGCCGACAGCGGAAGGTAGAGAAAAAACGGTTTTTTTTGGCAGGCATGTTGAGCAATGTAGCTTATTGCACTGTCTTTAATTGTAGTAAGTACCTGTTCGTGGATAAAATCGGCTGAGGTAACTCCCTTGCGCCAAACCGATTGTTTGCCTTTGTTCTCAGTTGTTTTTGTCGGAACCATCGTGGGCATATCGTTTTCCACCCATACGTAAGGCCCCATATCCAACGAGCCGCAAAATCCGTAAAAGTATTCGAATCCCAGGGCGGTGGGGCCATTTTTAATTTTTTTCGTATAGTCTACATTTTCGGGTCCGGCATCAATATTGGCCCAATCCCATCCAAGGTGCCATTTTCCAATGGCTGCTGTTTGGTAACCGTTTGCTTTCAAAAGTGTGGCCACTGTTGCACGCGATGCCGGGATTAGTGCTTTGTCGAATCCGTTTAATACACTGCTTTTTAATGTCGACCGCCAGTTGTAGCGCCCGGTAAGTATGCCGTAACGTGTGGGGGTACAAACGGCCGAATTAGTATGCGCATTGGTAAACAGTACGCCTTTTGACGCAAGCTTGTCGATATTTGGGGTGTGAATTTTAGATTGTGCACTGCAACACGATACATCGCCATACCCAAGGTCGTCGGCCAAAATATATATTACATTGGGATTTGTGTGTTGTGCTGCATATCCGGCTTGAACAAGTGTTGATAAAACCAGTGTATATATTGCTTTCATTTTCTTTTGTTTATACTTTTTTATATTGATTGGTGTTGAGTGTTTTGTTTATAATGGTATTGAATATTTAAAGTGGTATTTATTGTTTATTTTTCAGGTACTTGCGGTACGTTGAGTACCTCTTTTTCATCGGGTATCCGATTGGATGTGGTGGTTGCATCGCCATACCAGTACAGGCCAACACCATAGCCCATTTCGCAATCTGTCCACGACCATATTTCCATATCAAAGTGCAACGATTTGCCAAATGGCATCACATCCAACGACCGTGTTCTTGTTTCGGTGCTGAACCCCAAGGTGTTTTTTTC
>QKHT01000298.1 GCA_003249935.1 Bacteroidota bacterium | reverse complement strand
CGGTATTGCCGAGCATTTTACTCCCGAAGAGTTGCCCGGAAAACAGGTTACAGTGCTGGTCAATCTGGCCCCACGCAACCTCAAAGGCATCGACAGTCAGGGTATGATTCTTTTGGCCGAAGATGCCGACGGCAAACTCATCTTTGTAGCCCCCGAAAAAGGGGTGAAAAATGGTTCAGCCATAAAATAAATTAACGAGGATACTGATACATAGATAACCGGAGGTCGTGCCTGATAAGTGGTGCGGCCATTGGTGTTTTTTATGATGTGGTTTTTGTGGTGAACCTGAGGTTTTGTCTGAGGGCAATTGCCATGCCTCGACAAACGGCTTCCAAATGGGCATTATTTTGGCGGTTTTTGGCTTTTAATCGCCTTTATTATGGTTATACTTTGAATAAATAGTTGTAGTTTTGCACAATTTTTTAATTGAAAAACAATGGCAATAATTTTAAACGAAATCTCCAGAACATTCAGCGAGTATCTTTTAATCCCGGGATTAACCACTAAAGATACCACGCCCGCCAATGTATCGTTGGTTACCCCTTTGGTAAAGTTTAACAAGGGCGAAGTACCGGCATTGTCTTTGAATATTCCTTTTGTGTCGGCTATTATGCAATCGGTTTCCGATCATAACATGGCTATTGCCCTGGCACACAACGGAGGTCTTTCGTTTATTTTCGGGTCGCAATCTATTGCCGATCAGGTGGATATGGTTCGGAAAGTAAAAAAGTTTAAAGCGGGTTTTGTGGTGAGCGATTCGAATATATCGCCCGAAAGCACGTTGGCCGAAGTACTCGAATTGCGTAAAAGAACCGGACATTCTACTTTTGGGGTTACCGAAAATGGCTTGGCAAAAGGTAAATTGTTGGGTATGCTTACCGGTCGCGATTACCGCATAGGCCGCGATAGCCTCAATACGCAGGTTAAGGATTTGATGACACCCTACGCAAAACTAATTACCGGTAAATCGGGCATTTCGCTCAACGAAGCCAACGATATTATCTGGAACCATAAACTCAACTGTTTGCCGATTTTGAATGAAAATCAGGAGCTTGAGTTTTTTGTGTTTCGCAAAGATTACGACAGCCATAAGGCCTATCCGCTCGAACTCATTGATTCGAACAAGAAGCTGCTCGTTGGTGCCGGTATCAACACCCGCGACTATACCGAACGGGTACCTGCGCTGGTTGAGGCGGGTGTGGATGTGTTATGTATCGACTCGTCCGATGGGTTCTCTGAATACCAAAAAGAGACCATCGACTATGTACGTGCCAAATATGGCGATACCGTAAAAATTGGTGCCGGTAATGTGGTCGATCGCGATGGGTTTATGTATTTGGCCGAAGCAGGTGCCGATTTTATAAAAGTGGGTATTGGTGGTGGTTCAATTTGTATCACCCGCGAACAAAAAGGGATAGGACGTGGTCAGGCCACATCCATTATCGAAGTGGCGGCTGCCCGCGACGAGTATTACGAAAAAACAGGCGTGTATGTGCCTATTTGTTCGGATGGTGGTATTGTGCAGGATTATCACATGGTGCTTGCATTGGCTTTGGGTGCCGACTTTATAATGATGGGCCGCTATTTTGCCCGTTTCGACGAAAGCCCTACACGCAAATTGGTGGTAAATGGCAACTACGTAAAAGAGTATTGGGGCGAAGGTTCGAACCGCGCACGGAACTGGCAACGGTACGATTTTGGCGGAAGCGATAACCTTAAGTTCGAAGAAGGTGTGGACAGTTACGTACCTTATGCAGGCAAACTAAAAGATAACTTAGATATTACCATCGGTAAAATTAAATCGACCATGTGTAGTTGCGGCGTTTTGTCTATTCAGGAGTTGAAGGATAACGGCAAAATTACTCTCGTATCTTCTACAAGCATTATCGAAGGCGGTGCACACGACGTCATATTAAAGGATAACAACAAGTAATAGTGTGCCAAAAAATACATAAGCCATCAACAGGAGTTAAATCCGGTTGGTGGCTTTTTGTTTTTGGTTGAACCGGGGTTGTTAGACCTAATGGGTTTTGGAAACCTGTCAGGTCTCGCAAACCAAAAACGGTACGATTTCGCCGGAATCGGGTGTTTCAGATTGCATGATTATCTATAAATATGCGATACCTCCGGCATCGATTCATGCTGTGTCCTAAGCTTTCAATATAAGTGCCTATGTCTTCTTTCGGCAATGCAATAGCGGCATCTACCTATTCGCCATAAGTTATGCATCCCGGCTCATTAGGCATACTGACAGTATATTCACCTTCGGGTTCCTGATTTAGCAAAACGCTGTAAGTTTATTGCTTAGTTGACAGACCATTTAGTTATTGATGTTGAACGATTATAGCAATAGTAAGCATAAGAGGAAAATGGTGGAAATAAGTAATAATATACCCTTATACTCAAAATAAAGCTATTTTGAGTGGTTCTGTTTTAAATAATTTATTCGGAAAGCAACAAATATTATCATTATATTTGCGCTGTTTTGTATTTTCCAACTTAATTATAAACTTATAATGAAAACTAAATTATTACTCTTAATGTGCCTGTTTGCCACGATTACTCTGCAAGCACAAGTTTCTAAAACAGTGAACTGTACCGCCGGTGCGCTCTCTACGTTGCTTACCGTAACGGAGCAAAACACAGTTACTAACCTCACCCTTACCGGCACCATCGATGCTCGCGACTTTAAAACCATGCGCGATAATATGCCTGTACTTGCGGTAATTGACATGGGGGCAGCAACCATTGCAGTCTATACGGGTACCGCTGGTACAAATAAAACCAATACAACTTACGGGGCTAATACCATTCCAGATTTTGCATTTTCAAGACCAGATCTTCCACTCTATTTTAGATATTTGTATAATATCTCGCTTCCAACAACCATTACTTCAATTGGAGTTGAAGCTTTCAGTCATTGTAGTAGTCTTAGTACGATAACTATTCCTGCAAAGGTGAATTCCATAGGAAAAGCCGCTTTTTTTGATTGTGGTAATTTAATGTACGTCTATATTCCAGCTTCAGTGAAAAGTATCGGGTCATCTGCTTTTGGCCGATGTTTCTCTTTAAACATGATCAAATCTGCCCCAATTACCCCGGTGAAGTTTACTGAATCTTTTGGAGTATTTCAGGATGTTGATTTTAATACTTGTAAACTCTATGTTCCTGTTGGTCGAAGGACTATTTATAAGACCGCAACCCAGTGGAAAGATTTTGCTTTTATTGAAGAATTGGAGGGGCTTCCTGTGCAATCCAATACAGTAAACAGTTGTAAGATATTTGTCGCGAATAACGTGTTGCGGATTTATGGTGTTTCAAACCCTAAATCTGTAGCCACAGTATATGGTCTGTCGGGCCAAACGATTGCCACTATGGTATTGCAACCCGGTACAAACACATTGCATCTCAATGGGGTTTCAGCCGGCGTGTATGTTGTACAGCTAAACAATGGGATAAGCACAGAAACCACGAAAATTGTTTTGAACTAAAAATAATACACAATGAAAAAACAACTCTTTCTTCTTTGGTGCCTGTTTGCCACGATTACCCTGCAAGCACAAGTTTTTAAAACCGTGAACTGTACTGCCGGTTCGCTATCTACATTGCTTACTGCCGACGAAAAAGCTGCTGTAACCGACTTGACACTTACTGGTGTGATTGATGCCAGAGATTTTGTGACTATGCGGGATAGTATGCCCTTGTTGGAGAAAATTGACATGGGGACAATAACAGTCGCAGCCTATACTGGTACCGCTGGTACTTTCACCGGCAGTCCCACTAGTACTGCTTACTCTGCTAATGTCATTCCGAAATATGCATTTTTCAATAACAGCACATATTTAGGCAAAGAGTTTTTAAAATCTATCTTACTTCCTTTATCCGTTACTTCTATCGGTACTTATGCTTTCAAAGGTAATATAAGGTTAGCCACGATCGTCATTCCTGCATCGGTCACAACTATCGAAGAGAAATCGTTTTCTTTTTGTAGTAGTTTAACCACAGTCTCCATTCCTGCATCGGTCACAACTATCGAAGAGTATTCGTTTTCTTTTTGTCGTAGTTTAACCACAGTCTCCATTCCTGCATCGGTCACATCTATTGGAAGTTATGCTTTCAGCGGTTGTAGTGGGTTAACTACGGTTGCCATTCCTGCATCGGTCACAACTATCGGAAGTTTTGCTTTCAACGGTTGTAGTGGGTTAACTACGGTTGCCATTCCTGCATCGGTATCTTCTATCGGAAGTTTCGCTTTTTTATATTGTAGCGGGTACTTGATGGTTGAAGAAGACAATGCCAATTATTCGAGCAAAGATGGCGTTCTATTTAATAAAGCTCAGACCATCTTAATACAATGCCCAACATCCAAAGTTGGCAACTGTCTAATTCCCTCATCAGTCACAACTATCGAAAGTTCTGCTTTCTCAGGTTCGAATGTATTTTTTACTGTTGAAGATGGCAACGCCAACTTTTCGAGCAAAGATGGTGTTCTTTTTAATAAAACTCAAACGACATTAATACAATGTCCTATATCCCAAAATGGCAATTATACAATTCCTAACTCAGTCACTTCTGTCGGTAGTTCTGCTTTCACTAATTGTAGCGGATTAACCTCAATCACTATTCCGTTCTCGGTTACTGCTATCGAATACAGTGCTTTCGCAAGATGTAGCGGATTAACCTCAATCACCATTCCGTCATCGGTCACTGCTATCGGAAACAATGCTTTTGAAGGTTGTAGCGGGTTAACTTCGGTCAACATTCCGTCCTCGGTCACTTCTATCAGCAATAGTTCTTTTAAAGATTGTAACGGTTTAACCTCAGTCGCCATTCCATCTTCTATAATTTCCATTGGAAATTCTGCTTTCTATAATTGTAGTAGTTTAACTTCGGTTACGATTCCTTCCTCTGTTACTTCAATTCAAAAGGCTACTTTTTTTAATTGTAGCAGTTTAACCTCGGTCAACATTCCTTCTTCTGTGTCTTCAATAGGAGGTCAGGCTTTTAGGTTGTGTAGTGGGCTAACTACGGTGTCCATTCCGTCCTCGGTCACTTCTATCGGATATGATGCTTTTAATAATTGTAGCGGCTTAATTACTGTTGAAGATGGCAATTTAAACTTTTCGAGCAGAGATGGCATTCTTTTTAACAAAGAGCTGACCGAATTAATACAATGCCCAACATCCAAAGTTGGCAATTATAGCATTCCGTCCTCGGTCACTTCTATCGGATACGATGCTTTCGACGGTTGTAGCGGTTTAACTGCGGTTACTATTCCGTCATCGGTCACTTCTATCGGTGAATTTGCATTTTTTAGTTGTAGCGGATTAACCTCGGTCACCATTCCGGCATCGATTCCTTATATTGGATCAGGTGTTTTTGAGGGTTGTAGCGGATTAACCTCGGTCATCATTCCGTCCTCGGTCACTTTTATCGATTATTCTGCTTTTGAGAATTGTAGTGCTTTAGTCTCGGTTTCAGTATGTTCAAAAAACCCACCAGCTACATACTCTTTGAGTGTTTTTGCCAATGTCAACAAAACCACCTGCATACTTTATGTCCCTGTTGGCTCCAAAGCTGCTTATCAGGCTGCCTACCAGTGGAAGGATTTTGCGAATATTGTGGAAATAGAGGATGTAGCCGTGCAGCGAACTAATGCAAATAGTTTTAAGATATATGCCGTTGATAACGTGTTGCGGATTGATGGTGTTTCAAACCCTAAATCTGTAGCCACAGTATATGGTCTGTCGGGCCAAATGATTGCGACTATGGTGTTGCAACCCGGTACAAACACATTGAATCTCGATGGGGTTTCAGCCGGCGTGTATGTTGTACAGCTAAACAATGGGATAAGCACAGAAACCACGAAAATTGTTTTGAACTAAAAAACAATACGCCCGACATGAAGATTTCGTGCCGGGCGTATTATTTTATCAGCTTAGTTAACGCGACAAGTATGGATGCCTTCAGCATAATCCGTGAAATCAGTGGACAAAACAAGTGCGTCAGCCCCCTCTTTTCCTCCTTTCCTCTGTGGTTAAAAAACAATACGTGCTAACTATTCTCTGTTCACTGCTTTTGGCATTTGGCAGTTGGCGAGCGTAAGCCCACATTCACGCATCCTCGCATCTCTCCCAAAGGGATGCCTTTGGCACACATCCTCGCATTTTTCCCAAAGGGATGCCTTCGGCACACATTTTTCCCAAAGGGATGCCTTTGGCACACATTTTTCAGGTAGGGATGCCTTTGGCACACATCTCCCCCAAAACCTCTTCTACGGCGGCGCAAAACTGTAAAAGTTGCTGTTCGGTGTGGGCTTCGCCTATGAACCATGTTTCGTATTGCGAGGGTGGGAGGTAGAACCCTTTTTCGAGCATTTTATTGAAGAATCGGGC
>QKHT01000222.1 GCA_003249935.1 Bacteroidota bacterium | reverse complement strand
GAATCATGCACCGTTTGAGTTTAAGGATCTGCCTTATGCCGACGGAAAGCTGGAAGTTCGCGGATTGAAAAATGGCGTGGCCACACAAAGTAAAACCATATTTACTCCCGGTAAACCAGTGGCTTTGTCGTTACGTATCGATACTTTAGGTCGTAAATTTACGGCCGATGGTTCGGATATTTTGCCGGCTTATGTGACTGCTGTGGATAAAAACGGTACAGCCATTAATGATCCGTCGATTATTGTGAAGCTTTCGGTAGAGGGTGATGCATCGGTCATAGGCGACAATGCCCGGATTTATGCCAATCCCGACAAGCTACGCAATGGTGAGGCCGCATTTTTGGTTCAGGCCGGTTATAAAGCCGGCAAAATAACTCTTAAAGCGAGTGCTAAAGGCCTAAAAACAGCAATGGCAACCACCCAAACAGTGGCTGCAGAAACCGATATGGTTGTGGCTGGTGCTTACACCATTTACGATAACGAAGTACTTAATGTCGACCTCGGCGCAGCCGATCAGTTGGTGCAATTCGGTTGGACCCCCTGGAATGGCGTGGATAACATGTCGTCGAATCAGCATTTCGATGCACTTGGTGGTTTTGATGCAACCCTGAAATGTGGCTCGGACAAAGGCGTGATTCGCTGGTTGGGAGAAATGAATGTGATTGGAAAATATGGATTTGTTTATGGCGAAGGGGTTTTGGGCGTAGATTCTACGGGCTTGAATCTTGTTTTACAAGGTTTAAAGGCTGGTAAATATACCATGACGACTTACCACCATGCACCCAGTTCGAATACCGATTCGATGGATCCCAATCGTGAAAAACTCAAATCGGTAAGTATTAATAAACTACCGTACGCCAATACACTCAATATTACCGTTGCCGATGCAAATGGTTCAGCCAAAATGGAAACAAAAGTAACCAGTGGCAGCAAAATGCAATACGAACAACCGGGAATGGCGACCTTTGAGTTTAGTGCCGATGGCGTACACGAAGTGGTAATTTCGATTAAGGATCCCAATGCTGCTAAAGGAATATGGTTCAATGGGTTTAGTTTGGTTCAATGGAAATAAGTAAGTGTAGAATGCGGATTGTTAAAAGAGGTTTTGCGATAGGATTATTGCTTGGTTCGTTTGTAACACTATCGGCAAAGGTGTATGATGTGACTGGTTTTGGTGCCAAAAATGATGGCAAAACATTGTGTACCCGTTCTATACAGGCTGCCATAGATGAATGTACTGCCAATGGCGGTGGTACGGTGCTGTTATCGGGCGGTGGTGCATATGTGTCGGGCACACTTTTTCTTAAAAGCAATGTAACATTACATGTTGATAACGGCACCATGCTTTTGGCGAGTAAGGATACTGCCGATTTTTCGAAAGATACGCACCAAAACATGTACAAGATTGAACGCCACATGGACCGAGCATTTATTTTTGCGCGCGATGCCAATTCGGTGGCTATCGAAGGGTATGGCACCATCGACGGTAATGGGGCTGCGTTTCGTAAAGTTAGGCCAATGATGATCCGGTTTTTAAATTGTACCGATATTCACCTGAATAACATTTCGCTCAAAAATCCGGCTGCTTGGACTTCGGCTTGGATTTCGTGCAAAAATATCAGTGTAAGCGGTATTACTATTGTAAGTCGGG
>QKHT01000047.1 GCA_003249935.1 Bacteroidota bacterium | reverse complement strand
AGTTGCGAGGCAATGTTGGCGCGTTCGTCTACATTCAAAATCTCTTTGTCGTATTTGTTTCGAAGGGTTTGCTCTTTCTGAAACACCTTTTCAACCATCGATTCGAGTTTGTAGGTATAATGGTTTTCTGTAATGCTAAACAGTTGATTGAAGGAAATATATCCGTGGGTGGCCCCAAGTTCCTGTGCCAGCTGATCGTTGGCCACTTTAATAAGGGGTTCATTTTCCCATTTTTCGGGGTTGCTGCACATGTGTAATATTACTTCGGAAGCCGTAAGGCCGTGGTAGCTCTCTTTTTTCGACAGTTTACGCAGCACGTCCGATGCAAACGTGCTAAAAGGTTCAACCCTGCCTTGTACATTGTCCTGTATAAGCAACCCGTTGAGTTCCGAAATGTGTTGCGTTTTGGTCTCCGTTTGGGCATTTCCCACACCGGGAACGATCCAAAGCAAACCTGCCATAAGCACCACCAAGTGGGCACTGCGCTGTTTTTCTCTGAGGGCATTACTCAGTCTGACTACCGTTTGAAACCGGCTGTTTTTGTTAAACAACGAAATCAGCATGCCAAAAATCATGAGCAAATAGCCGGTATAGGTCACCATTGTGCCCCAATAATCGTGACTTACCGACAATATGGTGCCTTGCTCATCGGTATCGTACGACGACTGAAAGAATCGGTATCCTCTGTAATTCAGTATGTTGTTCATGTAAATTCTGAATGGTCGCGTGGTTTTTCGTTCGCGGTCGGTAAGCAAAATTTCGCTGGCATAAGACGATGGGCTGTTTGAACCGGCATACCGTTCGAGCTCGAAGTTGCGCAAGGTTATGCTGAAAGGCAATTTGTGTGGCAAAATACCATAAGCGAGCGAAACCTTTACATTATCGAGGGTGCACGAAGTAAAACCGGCAGTGCCGTTTTCGTTGCTTTTTACCGTTACATGTTGCGTATGCCCCCGGTCGTCGGATACCTTTACAATAAGTGCGTCGGTACCCTGTTTTTCGATGCCGGTTTTCTCGGAATAGTTGGCGGCAGGAGCCAAATCCTTGCGTGCACCGGGGTAAAATGTTTTAATCACAAATACCACATTATCTGCTTTGTAAATGGTTTTTGTTTGGGCTGCGAACCGAAAGCCCGGCAATTGTTGTGCTTCCTCCTTCTGCATCATTTGCGATTGGGTTACGGGTACGGTCGATGAGGCAAAAAGGTTATTCCCTTTTGCTTCGAACCCTATCGAATGGTCATCGGCCACGGTATCAAACCTAAAGTGCAGGGTGCCGAAATCGGCGGTTTCTCCTTCGAATAGAATAAAATCCCGCCCCTCGTTATGGTGGTTCATGGCAAAAAAGGCCACGGCGGGTTTTCCTTTTTCATCGGGCACAATGGTTTCTATTGCATCGGGCACAAAAAGTTCGTTTTCTATGGTTATTGTTTTTCCTGCAACCTGTACCGTTTGGATAAAGTTGTTGGTTGTTGTGGCCGAGAAGTTGGCTTCCACACACGCTTCCACGGTCGCTCCATTGTATTCGGCCATTATTTTCATGCCGGTTTTGGTTGACGAAATTTCGTCGCTGGTGTCGCCTTCCCTCAGGTGCATATAGCCTTCGAACCCGAAATAACGCGTGATTGCCGCGCCTGCAAATATGCAGATAA
>QKHT01000049.1 GCA_003249935.1 Bacteroidota bacterium | reverse complement strand
AAAACGAAGAAAGATGAAAGTATTAGTTCCGGTGATTAACCACAGCGAAGCAAAAAACCTGTTGGCCGAAAGCTTCCACAATGCCGAATCGGTTTGCATTTTCGATTTTAGCAACCAGACTTACCAATGGGTTCAGACCAAAACATTACGTGGCGACTATGGCAACTTAGCCGAATCGCTAAAGTCGATGGGTATTGATGCAGTGGTAAGCAAAAGCATGCCACTGATGGCTCTGGGCTTTTTTACCGACAGCGAACTACCTGTTTACATGGCGGTTGGCGACGATTTAAACGAGAATTTACAACTTTTTAAATCCGCATCGCTCATTCAAATAACCAATGGAATAGCCAAAAGTTTTTCGGAATGCAGCGGGTCGTGTGGTAGTTGTAGCAGTACATCGTGCAATTAAAAATTACAGATATGGCCTTAGGAAAATCGATACAGTTTATTCGTCAGTTTTTTGGAGACGAAGCCCTGCGCCAAAGTTGCAGCAAACTATCGAAACAGGATTTGCTTACGACATACGGTTTTACAGCCGATGAGTTTGATGACGCAATAAATATGGAACTGGTAAAATGCCAGACTTACGACGAGGTAAGCCGTGTAGAACAGTTGCGCATGTGGTTTGCTATTTTTTAATCAATTTATACTTATAATTATGGCTTATAGAGATTTGGACAAGGTGAGGGTGATGATTAAGGAAGCCACCAATTTAGACATTTCGTATGCTTTCGACGATTTGGTATTTCCTGAACATGCGGCATTTATGATACAGTACAACGACGTAGAGACGGAAGATTTCTTTTGCTTTTTTCATAAAGACTGTCTTGCCGATGCCAAGACCGACATTTTCGGCAAACTCACTTCCACGTTCAACCGCCATGGTTCAACCATTGCACACAAAGGGGGATTTGTTTTGAACCAGGTTGAAGACAAAATTGAGATTGCGTTTGTTTGAACCGTTTACTTCCGTTTGGATTGGAAAAATGCCGTGAGGAGTGTGGCGCAGTCGTGGGCCAATATGCCCCAAGTGGTTTCTGTTTGCGGATGGAGTAACGACGAACTGTGGTTCGAAAAGCCCCTTTTTTCGTCGGATGCCCCCCACACCACCCTGCTAATTTTCGACCAGTAGAGTGCACCGGCACACATGGCACAAGGTTCGAGCGTAACATACATGGTGCAATCTGTGAGGTATTTACCACCAAGATATTCGGCAGCAGCCGTAATGGCCTGTATTTCGGCATGTGCCGTTACATCGTTGAGTGTTTCGGTAAGGTTATGTGTACGGGCAATAATACGGTTCGAAGCCACAATTACCGCCCCAACGGGCACCTCGCCTTTGACTGCCGATTTGCGGGCTTCGTTAAGGGCCTGCTGCATGTAAAAAGTATCGTCCATAAACCTTACAATGTGCGATTTACAATAAGCTGATCCATTTCGTCGTCGGGAAACAGTTTGGGGTAATCGATTTCGAGTTTCATGATTACATTGGCAAATACAGCCTTGCGGATATAGAGCGAACGATTTTTTATTTTGTATTTTTTGCAAAACTTATCGAGCGTTTTCAACTCCTCGTCGTTGAGCAAAAAACTCACTTGATGTTTTCGTGTTGGTTTCCCCTTTTCCCTTTTCTCCATATCAATTCAATATTTTGTATACCAATTCTTTAAACAATTCGCCATCGGCGGTGCCGGTTTGCCCGTATCCCTTACTTTTTGCATCGTAGGTTCGTAATAACGATATAATCTGAACCACCTTTCGTGGCGGAAAATTTTTGGTCGTTTCAATAAATTTGCGTGCCTGAAAAGGGGTAAGCCCCAAATGTTTGGCCACTTCGTATTCGTTATGTGCGCCTTGTGAATTAGGCATATACTGAACCGCCAACACATTTACAAAATGGTTAAACAGCGTAGTGAGGTGCATAACCATGAGTCCCGACTTGGGGTTTCGCGCAAAATAATCGACGATTTGAAACGATTTAAACACGTTTTTGGCAGAAATGGCATCAATCAATTCGAATGTATTAAAGTCCTTGCTAATGCCAATCATTTTTTCGACATGGGCTGCCGTAATACGGTTCTGCCCCTGTGGCAAGGTAATAATGAGCTTATCTACTTCGTTTACAATTTTCGACAAATCGGTACCAAGACTATCAGCCATCATTGTGGCTGCTTTGGCATCAATCACCAAGTTCTTTTCCTTCAGATATTCGTTCATCCATGCCGGCACCTGGTTGTCGTACAGTTTTTTCGATTCGAACCATACGCCCTTTTCTTCAATAAGTTTGGCTATACGTTTCCCATCGGAGGTACGTTTGTCAATTTTTTTGTATTTAAAACAGAGTACGAGTATGGTCGATTCCAGAGGTTTGTCGAGATACATGGCCAGTTTTTCGAATTCGGCCGCATCCTGTGCTTCCTTTACAATAATCACCTGGTATTGAGCCATCATGGGATACCGTTTGGCCATGGTTACAATAGTGCCCATATCTAAATCGCGGCCATAAACCACGGTCTGATTAAAGCTTTTTTCGTCTTCGGTGAGTACATTCTGCTCGATATAATCGCTTACAAGGTCGATATAGTAAGGCTCGTCGCCGGTAAGAAAGTAAACCGGTTTAAAAACCCTTCGGGCCAATGTGCTCAGTATTTCGGTGTGCGTCATGCTAAATAAAAGTTGTGTTTAAAAATCGTCGTATCGCAGATGGCGAACCGAGCGACCTTGTTCTATAATTTCGAGCAGTGCATTAATTCCAATCTGCAAATGGTCGTCGACATAATTGGCAGTAACCACACGATCGCTTTCGTCGGTTTTTATGCCGGTAGAAATCATGGGTTGGTCACTAACCAGCAGGAGTGCACCCGTAGGAATGTGGTTGGCAAAACCAACCGAAAAGATGGTGGCCGTTTCCATATCAATAGCCGATGCGCGGGTTTTCACCAAAAACTTTTTAAACCGCTCGTCGTATTCCCATACCCGGCGGTTGGTCGTATATACCGTGCCGGTAGAATAGTCCATGCCAAAATCGCGAATGGCCGACGATACGGCCCGCTGCAACATAAACGACGGCAAGGCCGGCACTTCGGGTGGCAGATAGTCGTTGCTGGTACCATCGCTTCTAATGGCTGCAATGGGCAGAATAAAATCGCCCAGCGTGGTTCGGTCTTTTAATCCACCGCATTTACCCAAAAAAAGTACCGCTTTTGGTTCAATTGCACTAAGTAAGTCCATAACAGTGGCCGCATTGGGGCTACCCATACCAAAATTAATAATGGTAATACCATTGGCCGATGCGTTGGGCATATTGCCATCGCGACCAAGTATGGGTACATTATATTTTTTTGCAAACATATCTACATACAAGTTGAAGTTTGTAAGCAGAATATATGGTGTAAAATCGGCCAACGGCCTTTTACAATAGCGTGGCAGCCAATTATTTACAATTTCACCTTTTGTTTTCATACGTACTGTTTAACTCGATTACAATAAAAAGGAAAACACACAGACTATAAAAAAGCAATAACCGTAATATAAAAAACAACCGAAAAGCAATAGCTTTGCCTCCCGAATATTTGTTTATCTTTAATTACTTTTCAAACATACAATAAATATTCTGGATTTTATATAATGTTGATTTTATGTGTATAACACCACTCAATTTGCCACCGGCAGCCATAAAATGCCGCGAACACGAACATTACACCGAAGTGTTCGATCCGCTGCGGCGCAGGTGGATTAAACTTACGCCCGAAGAGTGGGTGCGACAGAATTTTGTGCGTTATCTTATTGACCATAAAGGGTATGTAAAAGGTAACATAGCCAACGAAATGGAGATAACCCTCAATGGTTTATCGAAACGTTGCGATTCGGTGGTGTACGACCGCACCGGAAAACCGGTAATGATTATTGAATACAAAGCACCCGAAGTGCCGGTAACCCAAAAGGTTTTTGAGCAAATATTACGTTATAACATCCGGTTACAGGTTCCACATCTTATTGTAAGTAATGGTCTTAAACATTTTTATTGTCGGTTGAACCATGATAAAAGCGGATGGGATTTTTTGCCGGAAGTCCCGGATTATACCCAACTTTAGCGATACCGGTTCAACCATAAGAAAGAGAAAAAAGGGCAGAAATGATTCGATTTCTGCCCTTTTGTTATTATCGAGTTCGAATAAACCGCAATAATTTGTTGTTCTTTTTGCCTCTGATATGAACCAGATATTCGCCGTAACTGAGGTTTTGAACATTAATACGGTTAAATCCGGCACCAAATACACCCTCGCGCACTTTTTCGCCGGTTTGATTATAAATAATGTAATCCACCTCGTCGGTAACTTCGAGATACACATTGGTAGCCGAAAGTGCCGGATAGAGAATGGCTTCTATCGGCAACGGATAGGTAAATTCGATGAATTCGAACGGTCCGAAATTGCCGGCAGTGTCGCGTACGGCAAAAGCCAATTTGTAGGTACCGTTCAACTTAAGATCTACTGTTTTAACGGTATACACCGAATCGCGGTCGGCCAATTGTTTATGGTAATAAAGTGCCCCTAACGAATCGCGGATTACCTCATTATCGAAACCAAGGAACCTGCCATCGAACAGATGAACAAACACCTCTCCAGGTTCATCAATACCAAAACGGTAAGTGATTTTGCTTCGTTCAACCGATACAATCTGAGGCATATCGCCAAGGAACGAAGGTGCAGTTTCGTCTCGCGAGCCAAAAATACGATACACAATGTCGCTCACATTGCCTGCCGAATCGACCGCAAATACCGATAAACGGTACAAGTGTTGCGATTGCAGATTGCTTACCCGGTAAAAGGCGGTATCGCTAAAGGTTTCGAACGGCCATTCACCAAAGTTCAAAGCACTGGTTCCAACCATTATGGCATTATAATTTAGTGGTTTGTAAACCGTATCGGTGACCACATAATAGATTTTAACCGGTTCGGACACGTTAATACGCCAATCGGCAGTTTTGGTGGTGGCTTTTTTAAGAACCGGTGTATTTTCTATAAACTGCGGCGGCGTAATATCGCGTGTGGTAAACGGCAACACATACACGTCCGAAACATTTATACCCAAAGTATCTATGAGGTAAATGACTAATTTGTATTTGTTCTGGCTTTCGAGTCCCGGATACAATAGTATCTGAGTGGTATTAGCCCAAAGTGGCGTGCCCATTGTGAGCGGGTTCACCAACACACTATCCCGAACGGGCACCTGCATACTGTCGGCAATCACCAGATATTCCACCGTTCCGGGTTTATTAGCATGAATGAGTGCGGTTACCGAATTACCGGTAACAAAAGTAATTACCGGGAAACCATCGGTCATTTTCGGCATCAAATCGTTAAAGAATACCACCGTGAGTACTTTATCGAGACTACGGTTACCCAAACCACTGTCTGTGGTTCGCACCTTTATATTCAGCGTGTCGTTATACACAAACAGTGCATCGAATGCCATAAAAAGCGAGTCGCCGGCAATACCAAACATCGGGAAGTCGAGTTCGGGCAGCAAAGTGTAAGTAAATGTATCGAGCGTATCGGCATCGGTTGTAAACAATCGCGCCACCCTGTTACCGGTTTTCGCCGACAAGCCCACATAAATGGTATCGGGCAATATGTTGGTCGGACGGAAGTTAACGGTTGCAATCGTGTCGGACCACGTCGAAGCACTATCGGCAGGTAACGGCCAACCATCGTCGAATGCGGTAACGAGGCAACGGAATTTCATTTCCGAAATACTGTCGGGCACCACAAAACGGTTACTGTTATCGCCAACCCAAACAAACGACCCGACAAAACCATCGGCCGAATATTGCCATTGGTACTTGTAATTCACAATGTTACCATCGCTATCGGCCCACGAGCCCGTAGAAACCGAAAGCACCGAATCGGGCAAAACATACCCCGAAATGTACGGTCTGATGCTATTTCGTGGCGGATTATTCAAGTTATCGAACACAATAACCATTGTATCGGCAATGCCAAAACCCTGGTAATCGGCCGCCTGAAAAGTCACAAAACGTGTACCCCGTTCATTTTCCGAAGCATTCAAATACAGCAATCGGTTCAGAACCAAAGCCATATCGCCCAGAGCATTATCGCGTTTTACATCCATGGTTATGGTTGAACCACTTTGCGAGGTAATCAGCGACAGATTAAGCGGCAGAGGCCAATTAACCGAATCGAGCGTGGTAATATTGTGCAACACAACCCGAACTGACGTGATGGTATCGGCTTCTACATCCACAATATGATAGTTTCCGACCATATTTTTCCAACCCGAACCTTCGGTATATCTTACCGTATCGGCAGCGACCGAAATCACCGGCAAATCGTTTACCGGCCATACAAAAAATACCACGCGGGCCGTATCGGCTTTACCACGGCCATCGTCGCAGGCATAATAGGCGGT
>QKHT01000205.1:1692-1949 GCA_003249935.1 Bacteroidota bacterium | reverse complement strand
AAAACCCGCCTCTATGCCGGTTCATCCGTAAACAATCCCATTGACTTTTTAGCTACCGGCACCGCCGAACAACTGGGTACCATTATCGATGCCTGCGAAAACGACTTCGACAACATCGATGGTATGGCCGTAATATTTGGCAGTCCGGGTCTGTTTCCGGTTCGCGAGGTATACGAACTGCTCGACAAAAAAATTGCCCAATGCCAAAAACCAATATATCCGGTGTTACCGTCGGTTGTGAATGTGGCCGACGACAT
>QKHT01000205.1:0-1665 GCA_003249935.1 Bacteroidota bacterium | reverse complement strand
GTAAACTTCCCCGACGAGGTTCAACTCGGCAATGCATTAAGTAAAATATATAACACCCGCCGACCGGCCGAAGAGCAAATTTCGCTCGAAAACGTAGATATTCCCGCCACACGCCGACTGATAGACCAGGCAACGGACGGATGGCTCCCCCCCGAAGCCACGATGGCACTACTCAAATGTGCCGGCATACCCACAGTGGCAGAGTTTGTGGTTCGAACCGAAACCGAACTGCTCGAAGCGGCAAAAACAGGGGGTTACCCTTGCGTTCTTAAAGTGGTAGGCCCACTGCACAAAACCGATGTGCGCGGCGTGGTGCTCAACATCCATTCCGACACACACCTCAAAACCGAATTCCACCGCCTGATGAAGATTACCGATGCCTCCGGCGTACTGGTTCAACCCATGTTAAAAGGCACCGAATTGTTTATTGGAGCCAAGTATGAACCACGTTTCGGCCATATTATTTTGTGTGGAACCGGGGGCATTTTTGTAGAAGTATTCCGCGACCTTCAGGCTGGCTTAGCACCACTTACCTGGCGCGAAGCTTCGGAAATGATAAAAGGACTGAAAAGTTATCCGCTTATTGCCGGAACCCGTGGCCAAAAGGGTATTAATGAACCACTGTTTACCCGGTTATTGGTTCAGCTTTCGACCGTTTTGCGCTTTGCAACCGAAATAAAAGAGATGGACATCAACCCGCTTATTGGCACCAAAGGCGAAATATTTGCCGTAGATGCCCGCATACGCATTGAAAAATAAATTCAACAACAACGATTAAACGTATTTTGACACCGATAATGTTTTGATTTAGAACAACGTTTGGTTAATTTTGCGCCTCAGATTTTTTAATATCGACAATAATGGAGTACAATTTTTCGGAAATAGAAAAAAAATGGCAACAGTTTTGGGAAGAAAACAAAACGTTTAAAACAGTATACGATCCTACAAAACCTAAATATTATGCACTCGACATGTTCCCCTACCCTTCGGGCGCGGGACTGCACGTTGGCCACCCCGAAGGCTACACCGCCACCGATATTATTTGCCGGTACAAACGCATGAAGGGATTTAATGTTCTCCACCCGATGGGTTGGGATGCATTCGGACTTCCGGCGGAACAATATGCCATTCAAACCGGCACACATCCGGCCGAAACAACAAAAACAAATTGCGACAATTTTCGTCGTCAGATCAAAGCACTTGGGCTAAGTTACGACTGGGACAGGGAAATAAACACCACCGATCCCGGTTATTTTAAATGGACCCAGTGGATCTTTAGCAGACTCTACAATACATGGTTCGATAAAACAGTCAACAAAGGCCGCCACATCAGCGAGCTCACCATTCCGGCCGACATTGAGGTTCAGGGCAAAGAAGCCATAAAAACCTATATCGACAGCATGCGTTTGGCCTATTACGACAATGCTCAGGTTTGGTGGTGTAACCATTGCAAAACGGTTTGCGCCAACGAAGAGGTACTCAACGACGGTTCGCACGAAAAATGCGGCACCAAAGAGGTTGTTCGCAAAAACCTGAAACAATGGATGTTGCGCATTCCTCACTACGGCGACAGACTTCTGTCGGGACTCGACACGGTAGATTGGCCCGAAGGCGTAAAAGATATGCAACGTAACTGGATTGGCAAATCGACCGGTGCCGAAGTGC
>QKHT01000202.1 GCA_003249935.1 Bacteroidota bacterium | reverse complement strand
TAATGCCGGCCGATCTTTCGCCCGACAGCTATAAATGGTACTGGGCCAGTTGGACCATTGTATGGCAGGGCGACAATGAAGCCGGTCGGTTGGCCATAAAACAATTCGACCGTGCACGTTACACCGTAATTCCCGAACTCGATATATACACTATGGCCAACACATGGGGTTCGAGCCGGAACCGCGATGCAGCCATAGAGAGCAACGTACTGAAAGAAATTGACTTACAAGCGCGTATCGGTATCGACATCCAACAAATAGACGATGGTTGGCAGGATAAAAACTGGCATCCGTCGGCACAAGCCTACCCAACCGGCTGGAAAAATGTTGTAGAGAGAGCCAAATCCCAAAATGTAAAGCTCGGATTGTGGGGCGCAGCCATGCCCATTACCGCAGAGGCATTGAGATACAACTACGACAATGCCGGATTTACGACTTTCAAACTCGATTTTGCTAACTTGTCCACACACGACAAGATTGATGAAACCATAGGAAAAATACGCTCATTTGTGCTTTACACCAAACATAATGTGCGTGTAAACTGGGATGTAACCGAAAATGCACCCCGATATGGCTATTTCTGGGCACGCGAATACGGTTCGGTATTTCTCGAAAACCGCAAACCCGATGTGCCCGCAAAAGTTGTGTATGTGCCGCATCTGGTACTCCGCGACTTGTGGCATTTGGCCAAATATGCCAACCTCAACAAGTTTCAGGGCTCGGTGCAAAACGTGGCAATGGTCGATAAAACCCTTAGCGATGCAAACTTACACACGCAAGCCTACTGCACAGCCATTCCGCTAATGAGCACCCCACTCTTTTTTATGGAAACACAGTTTTTGAGTGAACCGGCCATTGCCGAAATTCAGCCGATATTAGCAGCCTACAAAAAGGTTCGAACCGAAATATACGACAGCTACATTTATCCTATTGGTAACGAACCGGATAATGCTTCGTGGAGCGGATTTCAGGCGGCAAAAGCAGGACGGAACACGGGCTATATTACCGTATTCAGGGAATTAAACAATACCAAAGCCAAATACAAAATGCGGCTCAATGTATTGCATAGCCAGCACATCACGCTTACCAATTTACTCACGGGCCAAACGGTTCAGACAAAAGTAAACCGCAAAGGAATATTGAAATTAGAAATTGCCCAACCCGGCGATTTCCGGTTTTACAAGTACGAGGTACGGTAAGAAACAGATTATCAAATATTTGAGCACAAAAAAGCCACTTCAGTACAACCCATGCTGAAGTGGCTTTATTTATTGTGAAACAAAATTAGTTAATTACTAATTTTTTCACAACGAAACGATCATCGAAAGCAATACGTACATTATAAATACCACCGGAAAGCGCAGAAGTATCAATTATTTCGTTTGCGATAATATTAGTTTCAGAAAGGCAAAGTTTACCGGTAATATCGAAAATATTCACCAAAGCACGATCGATACCGCTAATTCGGAAACCTTTGGAAGCCGGGTTTGGAGAGAGGGTAACTGTTTTCTCTAAGTTTTCGTTTACAGCAGAACCATCCGAAGCCTTGATAATAAAACAGTTGATACTGCGTGGACGAATTGGTGCATCGAAGAGATTGTCGTTGACAATGTTTATTTTACCCGACACACCAGTAATTACCGAGGTCGAATCCCAATAAGTCTGTTCCACAGTTTT
>QKHT01000140.1 GCA_003249935.1 Bacteroidota bacterium | reverse complement strand
GCAACACGATACATCGCCATACCCAAGGTCGTCGGCCAAAATATATATTACATTGGGATTTGTGTGTTGTGCTGCATATCCGGCTTGAACAAGTGTTGATAAAATCAGTGTATATATTGCTTTCATTTTCTTTTGTTTATACTTTTTTGTATTGATTGGTGTTGAGTGTGTTGTTTATAATGGTATTGAATATTTAAAATGGTATTTATTGTTTATTTTTCAGGTACTTGTGGTACGTTGAGTACCTCTTTTTCATCGGGTATCCGATTAGATGTGGTGGTTGCATCGCCATACCAGTAAAGGCCAACACCATAGCCCATTTCGCAATCTGTCCACGACCATATTTCCATATCAAAGTGCAACGATTTGCCAAATGGCATCACATCCAACGACCGTGTTCTTGTTTCGGTGCTGAACCCCAAGGTGTTTTTTTCGTTGGTTGTTTTTGGATTTAGCTTATTGTATTTGTGCGAAAATGGTTGGGCATGAAACGGATGCTCATAAAATCCGGTGCTTTTACCTCCCCACGAATAGCCATAATAATCTTCGGTGCCTGTGCCGAATATCGATGGAAATTTCTCGTCATCTACCCGTATTTTTTCATCGCCTTCGCCCCACCATTTCTCCACAGGGTTCATTACCGTAAGTGCATCGCCCACATATACGCCGCGACCTTTAAGTGTTACGTAATTCCAATCGGAATAGGGGCGTGTGGCCACCGGATACTGTCCATGCCATGCTGCATTAAAGTACATGGATGCGGCATCCCATTGCCATTTTCCAACGGTGGCACTTAAACATACATCTATCGGTTCATGACTTAAATTAAGGAGCGCAATTTTTGCCGTTTTTTTATAGGGCATTACCCAGCGACAGGTCATGGTGCCATCTTCGGTTACCGAACTGTACCATCCTTGTACCGGATTGAGTCCTATGCCACAGCCAAAAAAATCGCCTATCGGACACCACACTGTTTCGTGGTCATCGAAAGTAATTTTTATAACCACTTTTCGGGTTATTTCGGGGGTGGCATCGTTGGCCAATTTTACCGAAAGTGTTTTTATGGCTGCTTGTCCTTTGGGTAGCGTGATACTTTGTGTTGCCTTTGGGGCTATCATACCGGTAAACGAATTTTTTTTGCCCAACGCCATAATATCGGGATGCAGCAATGTGTACCCGGTTGTTTCTATCTGCTTTTTTGCGGCATGATAATCAGCCATTGTAAAGGTTTTTACATGGGTGCCTTTGGGATATTCGCGGTAGGTGAACTGGTAAAAGAAAGGGCATTCGGTCACTGTAATTTTACAACTTTTGGCATATGTAATCGGAAAAAATGAGACCGCCGAACGCAGCGACTGGTGGGCAAACGGATAAGGAAAAAGACCTGTACCATCTAACAACCCAAGCATATTGCCTTCTATTACTGGTTTATTTGCGCCATCAAGGTAAATGCGGATGCGATTGTTTGTTTCGGGTTTGCTGTCGGTGGCCCATGGCATCCATGTGCGCACTATGGTCCCTGCGCCTTCATGATCCATTAATACCCACTCTTTTTGTCCGTCGCGTTCTTCAATGCGAATAAAGTTATGGTCCGTTTCGTTCGAGTTAAAATCCTTGTTCGAAAACCATGTTACCGTATCTTCAGCATTTGTAGACAACCTGCTGTAACTGCTGGCCTGCTTTAGCCTGAAGTCTGTTTGAGGAAACCGTGCAACAGCCTCCCGATCAATCATTTCATTTAAAAGCGTCTCCATAGAAATCACCTTTTTCGATTGCGAAAATGCAGTTTCGTGAGCCATTATAAGGCTTATGAAAACAATTATAGTGGAACTTACTGATCTAAGATTCATTCTTATGATTATATCATGGTTGTTAAAATATCCGACTGCTCATTACTCACTTTTATTCGGAAAATACGTTTTGTAATCGTACTTGTAGGCCGCTTTGGCCTCGCTAAAAGAATTAAAAACACCCAATTTGACAAATGACACCATCGAAGCACCCAAAACCGTGGTTTCTGATTGGTTTAGTATTTTAACCGGAATACCTAATGTATTGGCTCTTATCTGGTTCCAAAGTGTATTTTGCCCGCCACCGCCCACAATAGTCAGTGCGTTGGCCTTAAAATGGCAGGCTTTTTCTAAGGTCTCCATGCTTTGGCGTGTTTTTTCCGATAGTGCGATTAAGGCGGCCAGATATATCTCTTCGCGTTTGGTATTTACGCCTAGTCCCCGTATTTCGCCCGCGTTATTCAAAAATCCGGGTTCAAACCGTACCGTCATGTTTTCTTGTTGAACCGACATGGCCTCATCCATCATTTGGTTATGCAGGGTTGAACCACTTTCGCCAAAATGGTCGGTGTAAAAGCTGCGGCAAATCCATTCTAAAATTCCCGATGCTAACCATTGCAGTCCTGTATTATACAAGCCCGGTTCGGCATCAAATTCGTTGGTAATACCTGCCTGTTGGTGTAGTGGGGTGTGGGCATTGGTTTGGCTGCGAACCATTAGTATTTCCCATGTGCCACTACTTAATATGGGTTCATTTACGCCAACGCCCGAACCCAATACGGCAAACTGCGTATCGTGGCCGGCTAATATTACCGGAATGCCAATGGGTAAACCGGTTTGTTTCGATGCCCGGGCATGTATTACCCCGGCTATATGTCCGGGGTTGTGCAATTCGCCCATTTTATTTTCGATACCAATCGTGGCGAAGATCTCATCCGAGGCCTTGCGTTCAACCAAATTGGTGGTCATCGACGTGCCCGCCATGGTTATATCGTTGGCAAATTCGCCTGTGAGTTTGTGCACCAGCAACGATGGTACAAATAAAAACCTTTCGGCATTTTCAATCACATCGGGGCGGTTTTGTTTGAACCACAAAAAGTTATACAGTGTGTTAAAACTGTAGTTTTGAACGCCCGTTATGCCATACACTTTGTCGAACATTCCCGATGCTGTAAATTCATCCATCATTGCTTTTGTGCGCTGGCATTGCCATGAGATACACGGATACAGGTAATTACCATGTTTGTCTGCAAATGTACCGTTTACGCCAAATGTGGTAATGGTTACGGCACTTATGCTCTCCTTGTTTATGCCTGCCAGAATATGCTGAAGGCACGAAATGAGTTTGTCGTAAATTTCGTTTACATCCCATATCAACCCGCCATTTAAAAACGGGTCAATACGGGTATTATTAGCAATGGCATGTTTGGCTATCAGTTCGCCGTGTTCATTAATAGCCACAGCACGCACATTGGTGGCACCACAATCTAAAACAATTACAATTTGTTGTTGCATACGCATTATTTGTACAATGGACCGAATAGTGCACAGGCTCTGAAATCGGCTCCTTCCTTGTCGCTGCCGAGCATGTTCCATGCGGTAGGACGGTATATTTTATCTTCGCTTACATTGTGCATATTTACCGGAATCCGCAGAATTGAAGCCATGGTAATCAGGTCGGCACCAATATGGCCGTAGCTCGATGCGCAATGGTTCGCACCCCAGTTGGCCATTACCGAATAGACATCTTTAAAAGCACCTTCGCCGGTAAGGTTAGGTACGAACCATGTGGTGGGCCAGGTGGGATTTGTTCGGCCGGTTAATAAATGATGCATTTGGTCGCTGAGTTCTACCGTGTATCCTTCTGCAATTTGAAGCACCGGACCGATGCCTTTGACTAAATTGAGGCGCGACACCGTAATGGGCATACCACCTTTGGTATTAAACTGCGACGAAAAACCACCGCCTCTGAAATACTCTTTTACGGCGGGACACCATTTGGTCGAAGCCAGCGATGCGCTTACTTCGTGGTCGGTAATTTCCCAAAATGGTTTAACCACCGGCTTGCCGTCTTTTTGTTGGTCGCCCGTAAAATCGAGAGCCGATGCGCCTGAGTTAATAAGATGTATGAACCCGTTTTGGGCCATGCCGGTGGGGCGTTCGCCGGTAGCACGCTCTACCGCATCGGGGCTCCAAAAGGTTCTTATATCCGAAAACATTTGGGCCGTGTTTGTCAGCAAATATCCCAATAACATGGTGGCACCATTCAGTGCATCGTTTTCGGTGGCCACAATGTGCGGTGGTCTTAATCCGTTCCAGTCGAACGACGAGCTGAGGATTGCCTCCATAAAGTCGCCGTTGGGTTGATAGTCGGTCCATTGTCTCTGGCCCTGAAATCCGGCCACAAGGGCATCGTGGCCATTGGCTTCCTCGCCAAATCCAAGTGATGATAGCTTTGGGTTGCCCACCATCAAATCGCGGGTTATGATGGCCATTTTTACGACTTTATCCCACTCTTTTTCCTTTTGTTCCGCAGTTTTGGGCTCGTTATTGGTTTCCAAACCTTCGGCACAATTTTTTCTTACCCATTCGCGGGCCATTTTGTATTCTTCGTGGTCGTAAATGTTTTCGTCGATACGGCGCAGTAACTCTATACTTTCGACATATTCGTTACGCATGCCCAAATAGCACTGGAAAAAGTCGGCATCTACCACCGAGCCTGCAATGCCCATAGAAACACCGCCGATAGACAAGTACGATTTTCCGCGCATGATACTTACTGCAAGTGCCGACTTTGCAAAACGCAATAACTTCTCCTGCACATCGTGCGGAATGGTTTCGTCATCTGCGTTTTGTACGTCCCTGCCGTAAATACCAAAAGCCGGAATTCCTTTTTGGTTGTGCCCGGCCAATGCTGCTGCCAGATAAACAGCACCGGGTCTTTCGGTGCCATTAAATCCCCATATGGCTTTTGGTAATGCGGGCTCCATATCTATGGTTTCGGTGCCGTAACACCAGCATGGCGTAACGGTAAGCGATACGCCGACGTTTTCGCGTTTAAACTTGTCGGCACAGGCATTGGCCTCTTTTATACCGCCTATGGTACTGTCGGCAACAACACATTCTACGGGTTGGCCGTTTGGATATTTAAGGTGCGACGACAAAAAGGCGGCCGCCCGTTTGGCCATATTCATTACCTGATCTTCGAGCGATTCGCGTACGCCACCCAGTCGACCGTCTATCGTTGGCCGGATTCCGATTTTTGGAAATTTGTTCATTATTTTAACTGTTACTACCGTTTATTATTTTGCAATGTACAACTCAATCTCCTTATGTATTAATGATATTAATACAATTTGTATTGATATTTCAAAAGTACTGTAACCGATTGTTGTAGTAAATGCTTAATTTCGCTAAGTTTGTATCTGATTGAAACATTTTTTGCAATGAAAATTGACAAGGTGCCGGTTCATGGCGATCCGTCGGAGGTAATACAACAGTTTGTGAACATGAATATTAAAGTGCTCTGTTGTCGGTTTTGGTGGCTCAGGGAGTGGGAGAGTCATAATATGTCCTTTCCCTACTGGCGGCTATACTGGAACAGTAAGCCCGGAGCATTTGTAAAATTTGGTACAAAGGTAATGCCTTTGGGGCCTGAAAATATTATCATAATACCGCCTCATACGGCCTTTTCGACCACTATCGATGGCCATTTCAAAACCACCTATTCGCTCGATGGCGGGTTGGTCGATAACCTTGAACAATATTTGGCCATCCAAAATGAAAATATCTGCCATCTTTTTATCCATTTTAAACTTGGATTTTTATTCGATCACATTAAACCAAACGTGTTTTCCTTTCCGTTAGATGGTTACAGTGCAGGAATAAAAGAGTCTGTTCTCTCCTATTTTATGTCGGAACACCGTAATTTCGACATGCAAATAAGTATTAAGCTCCATACGCTTATCAGTCATTATATTTCGCTACTGCCACCCGAAAGTTTCGACGATGGCACCAAAGATTTACGCATCATCAGGGTGCTTGCCGAAATTAATCAGAATATAAAAGCACCGCACAAAAACGACGATTTGGCCAGAGAGGTCTTTCTCGCTACAAATTCTTTCATCAGGCTGTTTAAAGCCGAATTAGGCGAAACACCCCAAAACTATGTTCTACGTAAAAAGATAGAGTTTGCCTGTGTTCAGTTACACCATACCACACTATCTATCGACGACATTGCCGAATCTGTAGGTTTCAAAAATCGCTATCATTTTTCGCGGATATTTAAGGCTGTTACGGCTACTTCTCCGGCCGCTTTTCGCAAAAAGTGGTACAATATGCCAAAATAAATTTACAGTTGGACAAACCTTGGTTCAGCCAAAAACAAATAAAAAGGTCCATTGGGTTGCCGTTAATGTGCAGCGGCTCAAACGGCCGCCGTACGGGTTGCCGTCAATGTGCAGCGGCTCAAACGGCCGCCGTACGGGTTGCCGTCAATGTGCAGCGGCTCAAACGGCCGCCGTACGGGTTGCCGTCAATGTGCAGCGGCTCAAACGGCCGCCGTTCGGGTTGCCGTCAATGTGCAGCGACCCAAACGGCGGCCGTCCAAAGCTTCCGCACAATTATTCTAAATAACAGCCATGCCGTTTTGGGCTGAACCGGTTTGGTGTGCATTAATGCTTTGGCGTGGTGTT
The DNA here is from genome assembly GCA_003249935.1 of Bacteroidota bacterium. Taxonomy (GTDB): domain Bacteria; phylum Bacteroidota; class Bacteroidia; order Bacteroidales; family UBA5342; genus SZUA-561. Next base: position 103 of record QKHT01000140.1, on the reverse strand, counting down.
ACCAATCGGTTCTGAAGCACGATGCCGGCAGTCCGGCGCCGTTGTACAGGTTGGGTTGAGCCGTATCCGAAAAGGCAAACCGAACGGCAGCCGGTATTTTAAT
>QKHT01000254.1 GCA_003249935.1 Bacteroidota bacterium | reverse complement strand
GTTTACAATAATACGACCGGGACTCTTTAATACCACCGAACCGGGTATCGTAAAATTCGCCCCTTCATTTACATAAAAATCGCTGTAAAACACGTAAGGTACCGACACCTTGGGAATTGACCAACTGCCCGAAAGTGCGTAAAATTCGATATATACCGCATCGTGCGTATTACCGGCAAAAGAGATGCCCAAGCCGGTGGAAAGAGAACCTTTACCCCGAAAAATAACCGGCCATACAGTACTCGAAATAGTGGTCGACGACATCGATACCGACCCATTTTCTTCGATAACCACACCACCATTGGCCGAATTCGATACATTACAATTGTTGGTCAGCGAAACATTGCCCCTATACACATACAACATACCCTGACTATTTTTGCCACCAAAAGTAAAACTACAGCCATTAAACACACCCGTCCCCGTATTGTAATAGTCGCCGATTTGAATCGCCCCCCAATCGCCCTTTTTCTTTGTAGCCGCATTGGAATTAAACGACACATTGGTGGCATTGATGCTTCCATCAACAATAATGCCGGTGTTGTCGGTAAACATTACGGAAACCCCGTTCTGTATGGTAAGAGTAAAGCCGGAAGCAACAGTAATGGTACCTGTTACCACATACGGACTATTGGCAGCGGTCCAGGTTGTATTTGTAGCAATAGAACCCGACACATCGGTAGCATGTGTTTGCTGAAATGCACAACACAGTGCCAAAACAACGAATGCGAATAGATGTTTCATACCAATTTGGATTATTAATTATAGCTTCTAAAAACAGTTTACAAAAAGAGCCCGTAAACGGCAATTGAAAAGATTGTCGCACGACTTGTTTATATTTTTTAATTATTGTATAGTAAAGTTAAGGACGATTAAAATAAAAGTCAAACATTTTTTAGGCGCGTAACCAAAGGATTTTCTTTGATTTTCAAGGGATAAGAATGATATACAACACAAAAAAACGAACAATTATTTTCCTTTTCAGGTATAGGTTTTTGGCTGAACCACATGCGGGGTTACAGGATAAGGCAATAACATTCGTGCCAGTTAAAAGGCCGGTTCAACCTAAATTTCGATTTTAAAAACGGTATGTCCGGGTACCGAAGTACATTTGAGTGTGCCACCATGCGCGCCGGCAAGTTGGCGCGAATAACTCAAACCCACACCGTTACCATTAGCTTTGGTGGTAAAAAACGGTATAAAGATTTCGGAAGCAATTTCGGGAGAAATACCAGGGCCATTATCCGACACCGTGAGTACAAAGTGTGCATTGTGCAGCGGATGGCAATCTACCGTAATCGTGCCATCAACCATATTTACCAACGCTTCGAATGCATTTTTCACCAAATTGAGCACCATTTGCACCAACAGTTGTTCGTCGGCACGAATTTCGAACGGACTAACGGGATACCGAAAAACCAATGCAGTTTCGGAAGCCTCCTTATAGGGCGATGTAAGAATACTTAACCGTTCGAACAGGGCGATAACCGAAATATTTTCGGGATGCACATCGGGGACACGAGCCAACATACGATACGATTCCACAAACCGGATCAGCCCGGTGGCCCGTTCGCCAATTACATCCAGACCCTTTATGGTCGAATCCACCAATTCGGGATTTGGCCAAGTGGTATTGAAGTCGTTTCGTTTCCACATTTGTTGCAGGGTTTGGGTTATTGAAGTTACCGGTGTAAGTGAGTTCATAATTTCGTGACTCATTACCCTTATCAATTTGATCCACGAATCGAGCTCTTTACGCTCCATTTCGCCCTGAATATCCTGAATGGTTATCAACTTCACCAATTCGTCCTTCAGTTGTATTTGAGTGCACCGAACCACCACCTGCACCGGTTCATCCCGAACGACTATTTGCAACACTTTTTTTTGGCCACCTTCTAACATATCGAGTTGCCGCCGAAATTCGGGATCGACCCGTTCCAATTGATTGATATGAGTTAAAACTTTTATTTGCAACATTTTACGCATGGCACTATTGGTAGCCGATACAAAGCCGTTTTGATTGTAAACCATAACACCGGAAGCAATATTTTGCAATATTTCGCTAAAAAAACGGGCCTGAATGCGGCTTTTTTGCTTTACGTCTCTCAGCATTTCATTTAATTCGTTCAGGCTTTTGTGCAATTCGTCCATGTTTCGGCTTCCGGTGCCATCCGGAAACCTGAGCGAAGTATCTTCGTTTTTGATGGCACGTATAAAAAACGTGATTTGATGATATCCGGTGGCGACATATTTTACCAACTTCCACGATACTGCAACTATAAACACTACCAAACAGAGTACCAGCCACCACCAACACATAGCTGCAGCAAAACCGGCAAGCACCGATATACCTGTGAGCAGCAATAAATTAACCGCAATGTGCCGCGACGACAATTTATAGGTCATACTTTTTTAGTTTGTTATAAAGTGTTTGGCGTGTAATACCCAGTTTGGAGGCTACAAGGCTCATATTGCCGCTAAATTTTTCGATATTTTGTTTAATAAGCAACAACTCCATCTCTTCGAGTGTCGACTCTAAAACCGGTGTATTTCCAAGGCTTCCCGACGAGGGTCGGAACACAAAATCTGAAGGCGACAGCCAACTGTTATCGGCCAGAATAACGGCGCGTTCAATGGCATGCTGCAATTCGCGCACATTACCGGGCCAGTGGTAGGCCAGCAATCGCCCGGCAGCATGTTCGGTAAGTTTCAGTGCCTCTTTGTTGTATTTGTGGCTGTATTTTGCAAGATAAAAGCGGGCAAGTTCAAGTACATCGTTTCCGCGCTTACGCAAGGGGGGCACTTCGATGTGTATGGTGTTTATTCTGAAAAGAAGATCCTCGCGAAAAGAACCATTGGCTACCATTGTTTCGGGAATGCCATTGGTGGCACAAACCAGCCGCACATTTACCGGAATCGGCACATTGTCGCCCACTTTTATAACCGTGCGGTTTTGCAACACCGATAGCAGTTTAGCCTGAAGCGGCAGGGTTAAATTACCAATTTCATCCAAAAAAAGCGTCCCGCCATCGGCTAATTCAAACTTACCAATCCGCTCGGTGTGTGCATCGGTAAATGCCCCTTTTTTATGGCCAAACAGTTCGCTTTCGAACAACGTTGGAGCCATTGCACCCATATCCACAGTAACCATCACCTTATCGCACCGACCCGATAACCGATGAATTTCTCGTGCAACAAGCTCTTTTCCCGTACCATTCTCGCCTGTTATCAACACATTGGCATCGGTTCGAGCCACTTTCTCAACCAATCCCAGCATGTGTACAAAAGCAGATGATGACCCCACCATTGTAGGTTCAGACCTATTAATCACATTTACAAGCTGTTGCTCTTTGCGTTTCAATCGCCACACTTCCTTATTAGATGTACTTAACCGGAAGGCCGACTGTATGGTGGCCACCAATTTTTGGTTATCCCAAGGTTTAAGCACAAAATCCACTGCACCAAGCCTGATGGCCTTAACGGCAAGCTCCACATCGCCATAAGCAGTAATCATTACCACACTTAAGCCCGGCTTATGTTCCAATATGCGTTCGAGCCAAAAAATGCCTTCGTTGCCGGAGTTTATACCGGCCGAAAAGTTCATATCCAGCAACACTACATCGTAATCGCCGGTGTCGAGTTCAGCAAGCAGCAATTTGGGCGACGACAACGTTTTCACCAACCCAAAATCGGGTTTGAGCAACATCTCCAATGTACTTAAAATACTCCGGTTATCGTCTACAATAAGAATATTTGCTTTTTTCATTTTCCTGCTACTTCGCTTTATTATTTTGGTTGAACCGCCATGCCGGGATACAATAGTACAAATTTGTAAAACAATCATCCAACGGGTGTAAAATATTTTTACACTTTAAAACAAGAAAAGTTTATACAAATCTCATTTACAAAGTATTGCAATTTTGGCACGTGCTTGGTAAGAGAATGGTAAGAAAGGACAACAACCATGACGCGATATAGTATTTTAGCATTTTGTCTTGTAATATCTAAAGCAACCTTAGCGGCAGGCGACACATTGGTACTTACACTGAACCAGTGTGTTGACCTTGCCCTAAGGCAGAATTTGGCCCTGAAAATTTCGGCCAACGAACAACGTAAAAGCCGCATAGACTTCAACCAGGCCAAATGGGCCGTAACGCCCGAAATATCGGCTTACAGTCAGGGCAACCTGGATCTCAGGCGATCGACCAACCAAAACAACCAAATAACCCCGGGAACCAATTACACACTCAACTATGGCATTAGTGCCTCGCTGAATGTATTTAACGGATTTATAGCGCTAAACCGCATTGCCGCACAAAAGTACTTCCATTGGGTAACGGATGCAAAAAACGAAAAATTCAAACATTCGTTATATCTCGATGTCGTAAGCCTTTATTTCGAATGCTTGCTTTACAACGATGCAGTATCCATTGCTCGCGATAAAACACACACCGCCGATGCCCGCCTCGAACACATTATACAACTCAAAAACAACGGGTTAAGATCTCAATCGGCAATAACCGAAGCACAGGCCGATGTTTCGAATTACCGGCTCGAACAGTTAAGGGCCGAAAACGCCTACCGGCTAAAACTGATGCAATTGGCCCAACTTCTCGAAATTGATATCACCCAACCCGTTGCCATAAAGCCGATTGCACCGAATGCTGCGCAACCGGTTCAAACCAGCCAAAACACCGACTCGATATACCTTATCGTACTCGAAAATTACCCTGCCATACAGCAAAAAGAGTTGGAACTAATGTATTATCAAAAAATATCGAACATTAAAGCGGGCACGTTATCGCCAAATCTTTCGCTGTTTGCCGGCACCGGTTCGTCGTTTTATTCGGCCGACACCCTTGCTACCGGGCAACACACCTCGCTATCTGAACAGTTTTCGAAATATCTGAATCCATCGGTAGGCGTGCGATTAGGTATTCCGATATTTAGTGGTTTTTCCCGCACAAACAGCGTTCGTAAAAGCAGAATAGATGTGGAAAATGCCATTCTTGCGCTTGAGTTGGAACGAAAAAATGTATACGCCACCATCGAATCGGCCATTCAGCAACAGCAGGCCAATTTGTACGAATACCAAATGGCATGCGATCATTTGCAGTTCGAAAGCGCAATGCATGCCATGTACCGCGAAAAATCGGATCTTGGACTTATTACCTCCATCGAATTTTCGACCGAACAAAACAGGTTTGCCGAAGCACAAATGGCGGTTCAAAGCGCAAAATACGCCTGGTGGGTTCAAAACTTAACCATACAACTGATGAAAACCGGAAATTACAGCGTGGGAACAGAATAAATAAAACAGAAAAATATGGACAAAAAGATAGAAAAAAAACGAGGCATCACACGCAAACACCTCATTATTGCAACGGGGATCCTGCTTTTCGGAGTAATTACGGTAATGGCCTTGCGAAATACCGGCGGCAGGGTTTACAAAACATCGTCTGAAAAACTCACTATTTCGCAGGTTTCTTCGGGCGAATTTAAAGACTACATTTCGGTTGTTGGTACGGTTGAACCTATTACCACGGTATTTTTGGATGTAGATGAGGGTGGTAAGGTAGAGGAGATATTAATTGAAGAGGGCGAAATGGTAAAAAAAGGGGATGTTATTCTGAAACTCAGAAACAACGATCTGAGCCTTCAAATTCTCAACAGCGAATCGCAATTGGCTTATACCACCAACGAGCTGCGCAATACCATGATAAGCATGGAACGGCAAAAAATAAACAACAAACAACAACTGTTGGCCGTTGACTACGAACTGATTAAGTACAAACGAAACGCCGACCAAAACCGCGCACTTTATGCCAAAGGATTTATTTCGAAGGAGGAATTTTTGATTTCGGAAGAAAAATACCAATTGGCGACCAAAGACAGGCAACTCCGCTATGAGCAAATGACTCAGGATTCGATATTTCGCGAGAACCAAAGGGGCCAAATGGATTTGAACCTGCAAAACATACAGCGCAACCTGATAATGGTTCGGGAACGGCTTGCAAATTTGAATGTAAAAGCTCTGGTGGATGGACAGTTGGGCTTGCTGGATGCCGAAATTGGTCAATCGATTAACCGGGGGCAACGCATCGGACAAATTAACATCCTCAACAATTTTAAGGTATCGGCACTTATCGACGAACACTATATCGACAGGGTAAAAAAAGGGCTGCAAGCCACATTCGAACGGCAAGACAAGGCATTCGATCTGGTTACCTACAAGGTTTATCCCGAAGTGCGTAACGGCCAGTTTGAAGTTGATTTTCATTTTGGCAACCTTCTTCCCGATAATCTGCGCACGGGACAAACCTATTACGTAAAATTGGAATTGGGCGAACCGGTTACGGGCATCTTGTTGCCTCGCGGTGGTTTTTTCCAGAACACAGGCGGACAGTGGGTCTTTGTAATGGACAAATCGGGAAAATATGCCACCAAACGCGCCATAAAAATCGGCAGACAAAACCCTCAATTCTACGAAGTACTCGAAGGGCTCACCCCCGGCGACAAGGTGATAACCTCTGCTTACGACATGTTTGGGGATAATGAGAGGATACAGATGGAATAAAGGAGACAGGAAACAGGAAACGGAAACGG
>QKHT01000111.1 GCA_003249935.1 Bacteroidota bacterium | reverse complement strand
AATGGCCAAATTACGGATATAAAGATTACCTATACCGATGGCTATATTGAGCAGATGCTTAAATACGATGCCGAACATAGTTGGTTGAAGTAATTGTTCTGATTTAAAATATAAAAGGCGCGACTTCGGTTGCGCCTTTTTTGTTGACAGTAAAGGATTTTGAGCATTAGTTGCGCCCCGTAAATACGTTATGAAACGCATTGAGCGTAGGTAGATGCGAAAATCTGTTATTGGTTGAACCAAAATGTTGAAAACAGGCGAAAAAAAACAGGGGGTTCTCGATGAGAAAACCCCCTGTATTCTTTACGTTTACTTTTGATATACCCTTAATACTATTCTGCAAGATTAGGATTCAATGTAATTTCTGTACCGGGTATTGGTGTCCACCACTGTTTTTTATCGTAAGGATCACCAAGCATTAACTCTTCGCCGGTTTCTGCCACTGTTTTTCCAATACGGTAAGCATTTACGTCACCTACTTTTTCAAGACGGAGTAAATCCAACCATCTGTTGCCACCAATTTCACCCAAAAATTCATATTTTCTCTCGGAAAGGATGGCTTCAATTAAATCATCGGCCGAACCACCTGCAAAATCAATGGTTGCATCATCGGTTTTCCAGAAGTCGTTTGGCAATGCCAATACATCGGCTTGCTTTTTCAATCCCTGAGCATATGCTCTGCGTTTAACATAGTTGAGGTATTTTGCGCCTTCGGCAACATCACCTTTGCGGGCACATGCTTCGGCATACATCAAATAGACTTCCGAAGTACGCATGGCCGGACAGTCGTTAGACGATTGCCATACATGTTCGAAGCCGGGAAGACCTTTAATAGTTCCGTAACTGAATTTTGAAACCAATGGGTGTTTATAGTCTTTAACCCAAACTTTAAATGCTTTTGTCCTTAAATCGGTAGCAGGAGTATTAGCCGTATCGGCTGCACCAATTGCGCTAAATGTACGACGATAACCTGCCGGAAAACTGTTGTAATACTTGTGTTCCATGTAGGTGTCGCCCCAGTCGCACCATTTGTAACCATAATATCTCGATTCTGCCTGCAGTGGAAATATTCCTTTTTCACATACGTGAGAGAATATCATCTCCTTGTTGAATTGTGTTGGATTTTCGAAACATGCGGCAAAGTCGTTCATCAATGAATAGGTCCCATTATCAATGATCTCTTTTGTTTTAATTTTTACCGAATCCCAGTAAGTGGTTTCATTGGTTGGATAACCCGTTAATTGCATGTAAGTTTTAGCAAGGAATGCTTTAGCTGCAATTTTTGTTGCGTGACCATCTTTTTTGGTTGGATCAGTATCGCGTGGGCTTACTAACCATTTTTCAGCATATTTTAAATCAGAAATTGCTTGCGCCATTACATTCCGATAGGGTGTTCTTTTCATGGTCAGGTCAATTTTTGGACTCAAAGGCATTGGTACATTTTTAAATGCAACAGCAAGTCGGAAATAGAGCATGCCGCGAATAAAATATGCATTAGCCAATGCGTTGTTCAACGTAGCCTCATCGATAAATCCGGCACGTTTTGATGCACCCTCGATGAAACTATTACAATCCATTATAGCGGTGTAATAATCATTGTAGAAAACCGTAACCCAACCGTTACCATCGGTTCTGGCAAACTGATCGGCTTCCAATACCGGTGCTTTATTACTACCGGTACGTGAGGTAAGATCGTCGGCACCCATGTAGGACGACAAATTATCGATGGCCCATGTAGCACGTTGAACACGGCCGTAAATACCAATTATCGCCGGTTCGAGGGTTGAGGCATCTGTATAGTAAGTGTCTGAAACAACAACTGCTTTGGTATCCAGCTCCAAGTCATTGCAACCCGCAAATAAAAATGCAGATCCAACGATTGGCAGACCAATATATTTTAAAATTTTACTTTTCATGTTTTATTATTTTTTATTGAATTGATAGTTGATTCCTTCCAATTAGAAAGTCACTTTTATCCCACCTGTTATCGTTCTGGTCAAAGGATATGAAAATGCATCAATACCAGCCTGTGCATCACTGTTGTTCGGTGTACTTGAACCTTCAGGATCCAAACCCGAATAGTTGGTGATAGTTAAAACATTGTTTGCACTCGCATAAATTCTAACACTGCCAAGTTTAACCTTTTTAACTAAATCATTAGGTAAAGTATACCCAAGTGTAATGTTGCTAACCTTGAAGTAACTACCATCCTCTACATATTGACTCACAACATATTGCATTGAATAGTCGTTGCCAACAGGCATGGTCTGGAAAGTTGCATTCGGGTTTTCCGGAGTCCAACGGTTGCGATAGTCTGCATTTTGGATAAATGCTTGTTGCGACAATATGTTTTTGGTAAAGTTGTAAATTTGGCCACCAACCGAACCAACACATTGAATATTCAAGTCGATACCTTTATAAGCTAAAGTCGTTCCAAAGGCATAATTGAAGTCAGGCGAAGCGTTGCCAATAATCTGACGGTCCTGAGCCGAATATCCTACCACACCATCAATGTCGGCATATTTCCACTCGCCGGGTTTGCTGTTATATTTCTTTGCTTCAGCCTCTTCGCCAAGTTGCCATAATCTTTCAGCTTTCAGACCATAAAAGGCACCCATTGATTCACCTTTTCTTACCACATATTTGCTGCCGCCACCAACAAGATTCCAAACGCCAAGAGGATTTTCATTAGCAACAAAAATTTGGTCTACGCCATTTCCGAGGTCTTCAATTTTATTGATGTTTTTTGAAAAGTTGAAATTGGCATCCCAAGTAAATTGTTTGTTGTTTATAATGTTTCCTGTAATAGCAAACTCAATACCTTTGTTTGAAATACTGGCCACATTACTGGTGTATGATGGGAAACCGGTATATCGTGGAATGGATGTCGCAATAATTACACCATCAGTAATTTTATCGTATACATCTAATACCGCCGAAAGTCTGCCGCCAAACATCGCATAGTCGATACCTGCATTGTATTGTTTGGTCTCTTCCCAAGTTAAATTCGGATCGGTTGGGGCAGCAGGTCTTACGCCATTTACAATCGCGCCGTTAATCATTGGATAGTTTGATTCGTTCGGACCTTGAGCTGCATTAAGTTGTTGGAAAATATCTTTGGTGCTTACTGCCACGTTACCTGTTGCACCAAAACCAAGTCGTAATTTTAAATTGTATACCCATCCAAGATCTTTAATGAATCCCTCTTCCGATGCACGCCATGCAAGAGCTGCTGAGGGGAAATAGCCCCAACGGTTCTCTGGTAAAAAGTTAGACGCACCGTCGGCACGCATCGAAGCTGTAAGTAAGTATTTGTCTGCATAACTATAGTTCAAACGTCCCATGTACGAACGCATTTCGCCCTGACCATAGTTTGAACCCACATTTGTTGGCTTTCCTAAAGATAGGTTATACCATTCATTCGATAAGGTGGCTAATGTGCCTACGGTACCCGACATGTTGCGATATATGCTTTTTGAATATTCGTAAACTCCCGAAACTTTTAAATTGCTTTTTCCGAACTTGTTTTCATAATTCAATACGTCTGAATGAATAAAGTTGGTTGAGCGACCGTAATTTTGCGATGCAGTAATGTTCGCAACAGGCGTGGTAATATAATCCTCCAATGTTCTGTTGCCTGAATAGTTTGAAGTAAAACTACCTGAGTTTGAAACTACTAAAGAGAAGTTATGTCCGAGATCGACCGAAAGATCGAGGTTCGAAGTAAGGCGATCCGACATGTTTTCCTGATTTTGACGGATTTTTTGAAGCGGATGCTGGTAGTTTCCTACCAGGAATGTGCCGCCGTAAGATTCCCATGTTCTTGGATTTTTTAATTCACCATTGGCTTCGTATGGCGCCCACATTTGGGGCGTATTCACTGCTTGTCCGATTGGGTTATTCAATCCACCGGTACCCTGAGTATTGCCTTGTTCGCTCGTATGTACACCAAATGTGTTGAAAACCATTTTAACACGTTTCGACAGGTTTCCGGTTATATTCGAACGAATAGATGAACGTTTATAAAATGTATTCTCTACAATCCCTTGTTCATCCAAATTATTCGCCGAAAAATAGTATTGTAATTGATCGTTACCACCTGTGGCAGTTAACGAATAATTTTTTGAAATACCCTGACGTGTTACCAAATCTACCCAGTCTGTAGCTTTTTTTGTACCATCTTTAAATGCTTGAATTTCTTCTGCAGAAAAAGCAGGTGTTTTGCCTTGAGCAATATCCTGAAGGTTCATCAATTCCATTTGCTCAGTGGCCGACAAAAGGTCATATTTGTTGGTCATATTGCTTACTCCGGTAGTGGCCTCCAACGAAATTTTGAAATTGCCTTTTTTGGGAGTGTTTGTAGTGATCAATACCACACCGTTAGCTCCCCTCGAACCATAAACGGCTGTAGCTGATGCATCTTTCAAAATATCGATGCTCGCAATGTCGTTCGGGTTAATCGATGAAATGTCGGCACCAATAAAACCATCAATTACATAAAGCGGGTTGTTGCTATAGTTAATAGAACTTGCACCACGAATACGAATTTTCATCTCTTGTCCGGGTGCACCACTGGTTTGTTGAATAGATACACCGGCAATTTTTCCTTTCATACCCGCATCTAAAGAGGTAACCGGAGCGGCTAATAACTTTTCAGACGAAATCGATCCAACAGATCCGGTAATGTCTTTCTTTTTTACTACACCGTATCCAACGGCTACAACTTCTTGCAAACCAATAGCATTTGGCAAAAGAGTTACGTTAATCTGAGTTTTGGTTCCAACGGGTACTTGTTGAGTCTCCATTCCCATAAAGGAAACAATTAGAACGGCATTATTGCCCGATACCTGAACCTGAAAATTACCTTTGTCGTCGGTAATTGTCCCACTCGATGTACCCTTAATTAAAATGGAAGCGCCAGGTATGGGTGACTTTTGGTCGTCGACCACACTGCCTCGTACTGTTTTGGTTTGAGCAGATAACCCCAAACTATACAGTACCATAATCAGGAGAACTAACAAAGTTCGACCCAAATAAAAATTTCGAATTAATTTCATACTAAATTGCTTGTTACGTTTTAATAATTGTAAAAGTATGAAATTAATTGTTGCGTTATGGGGTGTGATCAGTCAGAAAAGGTTTGTTATTGATTGCCTGTTGTCGTCTGTTTTTCTGTATTGATTTACATTCAAGTGCAAATTGTTTAGGCGATTTACCAAATTGTTTTTTAAATGTTGTACTGAAGTATTTCGCATCGCCAAAACCTGCTTTTTCGGCTATTTCTGTTATTGAATATTCATTTCTCATCAACATTTTTGCAGCAAAATCTAATCTCACTTTGTTTATAAAGTTGCAGGGTGATAAGTTCGTTATTTCCAATAATAAATAGTATAATTTAGTCTGACTCAAAAACATATGGTCAGCAAAACTTTTCTTTGAGATGACATTTTTTCCCATATTTTCTTCAATATAGCGAATGGCTTTCTGAATAAAATGGATATCGGTTATTGAGTAAGATGGTTTTGTAATATAAGCCACCGCACTAATAAAAGTGGGTTCAATCATCGTAATTTTACTTTTCTTTTCATGCACTACCGGGGTGTTGTTATGTGTCAATTGAGAATTAGTCTTCAGTTCTGATGTTTCTGAAATAATTGCAAATATTCTATCGAATAAATCCTCTAACTTATTAATTGTTTGTTTGGCTATTAACAAATTTTCTGTATTAATATGCTCGGCATGTGTAATTCGTTTTAGTACTGACACAGAATCGCGCAATGGATCTTTTAGATTTTTAAGCTGAATTAAATTCGTAATTAACATATCCGTAAATTTTTCTTTTGTTTATTTTAATTGCATTTTCATATGCTTTGTATCTTTTGTTACTTTGGGTATTTATCACATACCAACTTCAAAAATTATTCCGTTATGATCTCATTTTCCAATCTATTTCTAGTTTTTGTTCAAAATATTATTAATATCGTTTATGTTGTGGTCCAAAATATTGTGCTTTCCGGTTATTTTTAATTGTCAGTTGCAAGTTAAAATTGATTAGAATAAGATTAAGTGGTTAAATATTCGAAAAATAGGGGCGATTTGTACTTATTTTACTCAAAATGTATCCGAAAAGTATAAATCATTTGCAAATATTGAATGCATGACTCAATTGCCTTTAGACGAAGATATTTTAGATAAATAAAAAATTGCTCTTTCATACAATCATTTAATATTATTTTTGTATAACTTAATACCAATTTAATCCTCTGCAATTAATTGATAATTTTTGATGAAAAGTAATTGTTTATTATCTGATCCTTCTCGAAAATTATCCTATTGATTTTAATGTTATTCGATAATATACATATACTATAATAATAGTGTTTTTTGTAAAATGTGGCTAAAGCGAGACTGAATTAAAGAAAATAGGTGATTCTTTACGAGTTAATAGTTGTATTTAAGCAGTTTTTGCGTGTATTACCATCGTTTTTAGTCGTTATATTTGCATCACAATTTGGATTTTTATTATTATGGCTATCAGAATTGACGAAAAGGATTTAGGTAAGTTTGTAATTGTTGGAGACCGAGTGCTTATAAAGCCAAAAAATCCCGACAGCAGAACCAAATCGGGCCTG
>QKHT01000110.1 GCA_003249935.1 Bacteroidota bacterium | reverse complement strand
TTGGTGTCGGGTGGTAGACGGTGTAATGTAACCAACGGTTGCACATCGGTGCCCGAATTGATTAAAGCCTATCCTCGTGGCGGTTCGGCCCTGAAAAAACTCTTACCGGTTTTCGGTACACAACACACCATACAATGGTTCGAAAAACGAGGGGTACCCATGGTGGTTCAACCCGATAATTGTGTGTTTCCGGTATCGCAAAATGCGCAGAGCATTGTCGATTGTTTTTTGCAACAATGCCGCAAACTTGGGGTGGAAATTAAAACTAATTGTGGTGTAAAAGCTATTAAACTTGCCGAGTCCGGCTTGGTTTTACATTTCGAACACGATAAAAATACACCAGAATATTTCGATAAAGTTATTGTTACCACAGGCGGTTCACCCAAAATGGACGGGCTAAAATGGTTAAAAGACCTTGGACATAGTATCGAAATGCCTGTGCCTTCGCTCTTTACCTTTAATATGCCGGCCGAACCGGTGCGCGAACTGATGGGTGTGGTGGTTGATCCATGTATTGTGAGCATCCAGGGTACAAAGTTTAAAGCCACCGGACCTCTGCTAATTACCCATTGGGGCATGAGCGGACCTGCCGTGCTTAAGCTTTCGGCTTTTGGTGCGCGGTTACTTAGCGAAAAGCAGTACAACTTTTCGATTCAGGTCAACTGGGCCAACGAATCCAACTTCGATATTGTGTTTAATGTGTTGGAACAGATTTCGATAGCACATAGCCAGAAGTTGGTTGTAAATATGTCGCCATTTGGTTTGTCATCGCGCTTGTGGCAATTTTTGGTCGAAAAATGCGAAATCCCTGCAACGAAAAAATGGAACGAATTAGGCAAAAAAGGTCTCAATAAGCTGGTTAATATCCTGTGTAACGACGAATATAAGGTTTCGGGCAAAACCACCTTTCGCGACGAATTTGTGACTTGTGGCGGTGTAAGTCTTCAAAGTGTGGATGTAAAAACCATGCAGAGTAAAGTGGTGTCCGGTTTGTATTTTGCCGGCGAAGTGCTCGACATCGATGGCATTACCGGCGGGTACAATCTTCAGAATGCCTGGACGACAGGCTTTATTGCCGGAATGTTGGGCTGAGGTTCACACAAAAAAGGCAGTCGAAAACGGACTGCCTTTTTTGTGTGAAAATAGGATTGATTATTTACTAACGACAAACTTTTCGGTGTGTTGCCGGTCGGTATCATCGAATTTAATAATGTAGGTTCCTTGTGTAAATAACTGATCTAATGGGTATTCAACATTCATTTCCCCGTAGAGATAATCCGTTTTAATACAACGCCCTTTCATATCGTAAAAGTCGGCTTTCAGAACCATATTGGCTGCCGTTAAATCCATTTTTAATATCCGGTCCGTTACCACGGGCGAAGTGATAAATCTGTCGCGTCCATCGTTAATGACTTTAATACCGTCCGCATCGGTGGTTTGTGTCCAGTTCATGTTATTTATTTTGAACCCATTACCAGCCATGGCAAGTTTCAATACATAACGGTCGTTTTCGTTAAGTTTAATGCCGGATGCTTTTGCTGTGGTCCATTCGTTAACTGCGGTGGTTGGTATTATAACCTCTGCAACAACCGTATCGTTGAGCAGTACTTTTAGTTTTTGTTCTGAACCCGAAGAATTGGATACTCTGAATTGCGCTGTATATTCGCCCGGCAGATAATCGTTTATTGAGTATTGCAACCATTCGCCGTCCTGAATACCGGTGATGCAAAATGCACCGGCGGCATCGTTGGTTATTTCTATGTCAACTGCATCGCGCGAGCGGTAGTTGGCTCCGCCGGTATTGGTGGTAGATTTGTCGTAGTATGTGAGCCGGTTGGCCCCTTCATCATAATTTTCGGCTTCAATGAGTCCTGGTACCGATTTGTTGGCCGGTTTGTAGGTATATCCGGCCAATAATTTAGCTTTTAATTCCTGTCCGATGGTTGTAATACTATCCATTTGTTGTATGAGCCTGGATCTTACCGCCGTGTAATTTGAGGCCTGACTGCCGTATAACAGATTCGTAAATTCGTAAGGGTCATTTTTCATGTTGTATAACTGATTTTTTGAGCCACCAATATATCGCCAATCGTTTGTTTTAATATAATCGGTGCCGCCATAACGCATATATACCGGCCAATCCCAGTCGTTGCGGTCGGGTACATTGAGTACAGGTGCTAACGAACGCCCTTCGATGTCTGTTTTTGGTGGCAACCCGCATAATTCAACCAGAGTGGGATATAAATCCTGTAAACTCACAACTTTGGTGCATTTTTGGCCGTTTCCCTTAGCCGACGGATCATAAATTATAAGTGTGGTGTGATTGGCTTCGTCGTAAAGCGTGTTTTTGCCCCATTTTTCTTTTTCACCTAAGTGCCAGCCGTGGTCGCCCATAAAACAAATGATGGTATTGTCCTTGTATTGCGTTGTTTCTAATGCCTTAATCATCAGGCCGATGTTGTAGTCGGCTAAGGCACAATTGGCGAGATAAACATGTATGGCTTCCAGCCATTTGCCTGCTTTAACCGCTTCGGTATGCGACGATTCCGGCGATTCGCCAATGTCGGCAAGGTCTCCGGCCATGTATCCTTTCGGTATTTTAATCTCTCCGGTCACCATATCCCAAAAGTCTTTGGGGCAGTTCCATGGCAAATGTGGTCTGAATACACCACAGCCTATAAAAAATGGTTTGTCTTTGTTTGCACTCTTGTCGTAGCCTTTTAACAGCGCAACCACATTGTTGGCCAACGTTACATCGTTGCAATTTGTTGTAGCCAGGGCACCGCCTACTTTATAGGTCATGGTAGTCCAGCCGGGGTTTGTCCATGTTATTGTGGCTGAACCGCCGCAGCCCGATGCGGCCGTATTGAGTTGACTCCAGTGCGTGGGGTCGGTCGTTACATCGCCCATCGAACCCGAATGGTACAGTTTTCCGGCACCATATGTAAAGTAGCCATTATCCATAAAATATTGGTTCATGGTTACGATGTTTGCGAAACCTGCGACTTCGCGTACATAACCATCAGCATTGCCTTCTATGCCTGTGGTACTGGCTCTGAAGCCCGACCAGAGTGCATTGCGTGAGGGGTTGCATACCGGCGATGAGCAGTGTGCCTCGGTAAACAAAACGCCTTTGGCTGCCAGAGCATCAATGTTAGGTGTGTAGGCCGCATCCTGATAGCCAATACATTTAGCCCAATAGTTAAAGTCGTCGGCCATTAGGAAAAGCACATTTTTGTGCTTATTTTGTGCCCACAAAGCTGGTGTGAGCAAGGTTGCCGCAAAACCGATAGAAATGGATGTTTTTAAAGTATGATTCATAACTTGTTTAATTAACATATAAAAATTTTTCTACAGATACCGTTTCATCATCCTCCACCACAACATAATAGGTTCCGTTCTCTTTAAACCGTATCGGAAGATTCACGCTTTCTTCACCAATCAATTCCGATGAGAGCACCATTTTGCCCGAATTGTTGTAAATGTATATGTGTACATAGGGTGTAGTATAAGTAAGGTCGAGTTTCAAAACGCCGGTATCGGCCGGGTTGTTCATCACGTACCGGTATTTCGAATTGCTGATATATCGCTTTGAACCAAGGTTTACGACCTGTTCCGTGGTAAAATTGTTGAATTTAAGACCAGATCCGTAAAATAGCAGCTTTAGCCGTAAGTAACCTGTTTTGTCGAATTTTACCGATTCTAAACGAACGTTGGCCCATTTCGATGCTGTTGGTTCAACCAAAACCACACCAACCTTTTTGTCGTTGGCATATACTACAATGCTGTCGGTACTTTTGCTTTCGTTCTGAACCCTGAACGACATATTGTAAGTGCCTGTATCGCAATTTGCAAATGTATAGTTGAGCCATTCGCCGGGCTGAATGTTGGTGATATTGTAACTGCCTTTTGTGTCGGTAGTAATTTGAATGTCCACGCCTTCGGTGCGTAATATGCCACCGGTATTGGCTGCATCGGCATCGTGGTAGGTTTGCGATTCGCTTCCCGGATCAAAATTTTCGGCTTCTACAACCCCGGGAATCATATTTTCTGTATGGTTATATGTGGCGTTGGCCAGCAGATGGCTTTTTAGTTCGGTTCCAATTTGCACCATACTGTCTATTTGTTGTTCCATGGTGGCGATGATGGTTTTATACGCCGGATTGGTATATAAATTGTGCCATTCGAAAGAGTCGGTGCGCATGTCGTACAATTGGCCCGCTTTTTTGTCGTTTACTAACCGAAACTCATTGGTTTTTAGACAGTTTATGTTGTTAAATGTCATTAGTGCCGGCCAGTTCCATGTTTTATCATTTGGATTTTGGAGCAGTGGTACCAGACTTCGGCCTTCGATATCGGTCTTTGGCGGCAGTCCGCAAAGCTCTACTAGCGTAGGGTAAATATCCTGAAGTCCAACAACTTTATTGCATCGTTGTCCGTTTCCTTTTGCCGTTGGATCGTAAATAATTAGGGTGGTGTGGTTGGCTTGTTCGTATACCGCAAATTTAGTCCAACGGTTTTTTTCGCCCAATTGCCAGCCATGATCGCCCATAAAACAAATGATGGTGTTTTTTGCATAAGGCGATTTTTCGAGTGCATCGAGCAATAATCCAATGTTGTAATCGGCATAGGCTAACCCCGATATGTAAGCATGAATGCCGCGTCGCCATTGGTCGGCAGCCAATACGGCTTCGTGTCGCGATTCGGTTTTTGCTCCGGGAATGTCGTCTAAATCGCCTTCGAGATAGCCTCGTGGTATGGTTATTTTGTCGTAATCAAATTTATCCCAGAACATTTTATGCAGGTTTAGTGGTAAGTGAGGCCTGAATACCCCGCAACCAAAAAAGAAAGGTTTGTCTCTGTTTTCCGAGTTTGGATAACTGCCTAATTTGTCGGCAAAGAAGTTTACGAGTTTGGTGTCTCCGGCAGTATTCAAATCAAATTCGCCGGCACTCCACGAAAACAGATTGTCGCCAGGCGCCGTCCATTTATACAAGTTACCACCCGGACTGCCGGTACCTCCGGTATATAATTCGTTCCAGTGTTTGGGGTCGGTTTGTTCTGCGCCCATGCTGCCATTGTGGTACAGTTTTCCTCCGGCCATTGTAAAATAACCATGGTCTGTAAAATTCTGGTTCATGGTTATAACGTTTTCGAATCCGGGAACTTCGCGAATGTAACCATCGCCATTCCCCTGTATGCCGGTAGTACTTGGTCTAAATCCGGACCATAAGGCATTGCGTGAAGGGTTGCATAGCGGGAAAGAGGCTTGTGCATTGGTGAATAACACGCCTTTAGCGGCAAGCTTATCGAGATTAGGGGTTTTTACCAATGGATAGTAGCCCATACTTTGAAGCCAAAAATTAAAATCATCGGCCATTATAAACAATACATTTTTGTGTTGTTTTTGAGCTAAAGCGGATGGCGTTATAAGGGTGGCTGTAAAACCGATTATGAGAGATTTTTTTAAAATATGATTCATCGTTATTTTATGTATTTGATTTTTTCGACAGAAACCGTTTCGTCATCTTTAATAACAACGTAATATATCCCGGTTTCATTAAAATGCAGAGGAAGCGTTACGAATTCTTCCCCAATAATGCCCGACGAGAGTACCATCTTTCCGGAGTTGTCATAAATAGATATATTTACATAAGGTGTTGTATTTGTTAAGTCGAGTTTGAGTACGCCCGCATCTATCACCTGGTTCTGGATATATTTGTATTTAGCATTGCTTATATATTGGGTTTTCCCTAAGCCAACGACTTGTTCAATAGCAAAGTAGTTGAATTTCAAACCAGAACCATAGAATTGCATTTTTAGTCGCAAGTAGGTTGGCGTTATAAGTTTAACCGATTCTAATCGAACGTCGCTCCATTTTTGGTCGGTCGGTTCAACCATAACAACCCCAATGCGTTTATTGTTGGCGAAAATAACGACACTGTCGGTGCTATTGCTTTCGTTTAAAACTCTTAAACTTAAATTGTAAGTTCCGGAGTCACATTTTTCAAAAGTATAGTTGAGCCATTCACCTGATTTTATATCGGTAATATTATAACTCCCTTTTGTGTCGGTAGAAATTTGAATGTCAACGCCTTCGGTTCGTAATACACCGCCACTATTAGATGCATCGGTGTCGTGGTATGATTGCGATTCGCTGCCTAAGTCGTAGTTTTCGGCTTCTATTACACCCGGTATTTTGTTTTCTGAATGGTTGTATGTGGCATTGGCTAAAAGACGGTATTTTAGTTCGGTGCCGATTTGTACCATGCTGTCAATTTGTTTTTGCATGATCGAAATGGTGGCTTTGTATGCAGGATTGGTGTAAAGGTTATACCACTCGAACGAATCGGTACGCATATCGTAAAACTGTCCTGAATTGTTACTGTTAACTAAACGATATTCATTTGTTTTTAAGCAATTTACGTTGTTATAAGTCATTAGTACCGGCCAGTTCCAATTTTTATCTTTAGGGTTTTCTAACAGTGGAACCAGACTTCGGCCTTCTATGTCGGTTTTTGGGGGCATTCCACAGAGTTCGACCAACGTAGGATAAATGTCCTGCATACTCACTACCTTGTCGCATCTTATGCCATTTCCTTTACTCGATGGGTCGTAAATTATCATGGATGTATGATTGGCTTGATCGTACACTGCATATTTAGCCCAACGATTTTTTTCACCCAATTGCCATCCATGATCGCCCATAAAGCAAATGATGGTGTTTTTTGCATAGGGCGATTTTTCGAGTGCATCGAGCAATATGCCAATGTTGTAATCGGCATAGGCTAATCCTGCAATATAGGCGTGTATGGCGCGTTTCCATTGGTCTGCAGATACAATGGATGTGTGTATGGAAGCCGTGGTTGCACCGGGAATATCATTAAGATCGCCTTCGAGATAGCCTCGCGGTATGGTTATTTTGTCGTAATCAAATTTGTCCCAGAACATTTTGTGCAGGTTTAGTGGTAAGTGAGGTCTGAAAACCCCGCATCCAAAAAAGAACGGTTTGTTTTTATTGGCCGACTGTGCATAGTTTTTTAGCCTGTCGGAAAAAAAATTAACGAGTTTTGTATCGCCTGCTGTATTTATGTCATATTCGCCGGCACTCCACGAAAAGAGATTGTCGACCGGACTTGTCCAATTATATAATGAACCACCGGGACTACCGGTGCCTCCTGTGTATAATTCGCTCCAGTGGGTGGGGTCGGTTGTTACAGCACCCATACTGCCGTTATGGTATAGTTTTCCGCCGGCTAAGGTAAAATAGCCATTGTCGGTAAAGAATTGATTCATGGTAACCACATTCGAAAAGCCCTGGATGTCGCGGATATACCCGTCGTTATTGCCTTGAATGCCTGTGGTGGATGGTCGGAATCCGGACCAAAGCGCATTGCGCGAAGGGTTGCACAATGGATAGGAACAATGTGCATTGGTAAATAGTACGCCTTTGGTTGCCAGTTTGTCGAGGTTGGGTGTTTTTACCAAAGGATAGTAGCCCATACTTTGCAGCCAAAAGTTAAAATCATCGGCCATTATAAACAGTACATTCTTTTTTTGTGGTTCAGCCGAAAAACTTAATATACAGGTCGATGCCATCGCACCGGCTAATCCAAATTGTCTAATTGTCCGAAGTTTCATTGTGTCATATAATTGTTATCAAAATTGTGAATTTAAGTGAGACTAACTGCAACACATTGTGCATAATGATAACAAATTTATTCAATTGCGCTTAATCTTTGTTGTTTTTGAACCAAATGCAGTTTTCAATGGTTCTGACATAAAATATCAACGGCAATGGGTAAGGCAATGTGTAAAGTATCGACGGAAAAGTACACCGTTCTTTTAAACGAAAAAAAACATAAGTACGAATGTAAGAAATGTGGCCGCATAAGTCATAAGGAAGAGCGGCTTTGCAAACCTGTAAAAATTAAAACAGCGGTTGAATCTCATTCGGAAGGTGATGAGAATTAGGGCCTGAACCAAAGGTTTCCTTCGCAAATTTCGAGCTGCGAATCGAAATTTTCTTTGTACAGTTTTCCTGTGCCAAGGCCTTGAAACATATCGGGCATGGCAAAATTGTAACTCCATTGTGCAATGGCAGTTAGTGCAATATTGCTTTCGAGCGAGGATGTAATCCAATACCCTATATTGAGTTTGTTGGCCAAAGCAATCCATTCCTCACAAGCCGAAAAACCGCCAAGTAAACCCGGCTTTAATACCAGATGTGCCGGTTTAATTTCTTCAAGCAGTTGCTCTTTTTGGTCTGAACCGCTGATGCCAATGAGTTCCTCGTCGAGGGCCACCGGAATCGGGCTATTATTACATACCTGCGCCATCAGTGCATGGTTATTGGCTTTTACAGGTTGCTCTATGGAATGAAGTTTGAGTTTTGCTAACCGATCGAGATGTTGGTTTACATTGGCGGCATTATAGGCTCCGTTGGCATCTGCGCGTAGTTCAATTTCGTACCCGTATTTTTGCCGGAACCGGTTCAAAACAACCAGTTCGTCGTCGAAATGATAGGTGCCGATTTTCATTTTTATGCAACGGTATTTTTCCGACACTTTTTCTTCCATGCGATGCCACATTTCATCGGGAGTCCCCATCCAAACCAATCCGTTTATGGCAACAGGTTCAGCCCCTTGCGTAAATGCATTCCCGAAATAGCATTGGCCATTGTTTTTAAGGTGAATGAGTGCTGTTTCGAGTCCGAATTTTATTGATGGAAAAGTTTGGAGTCCCGCTATCGTTTCTTCTATGTCGCAATCCGATTGAAATATTCGCGGCATTTGCATTAAAGTTTGTTCCAATTCCGGCCCATCGTCGGCACTTAGGCCGGGAAGCAGGCTTACCTCGCCAATACCCTTTACATTGTGTTCGTTACATAATGTAATGATATAAACCGGTTTGGTTTGCAATGCGCCACGCGAGGTAATGGCGTTAAAGTTAAATTGGAATGTATATGGCCGAACCGAAAGCGTAATCATTTGTATTTGTGTTGATGTTGGCTACAAAAGTAAAAAGCCTCCTGCAAATAGCAAGAGGCTTTTAATAATAAAAAACTACAGGTTACCTAACCTCAAGTTTTAGCAGTTCCCGTTCCAGTTGGTCGAGCGAAACGCCACGGGCAATGACCTTGCCGTTGCCATCAAGCAAAAAGTTTGTGGCATGGTTTTCACTCTCCAGTACAGGATCGATTTTGTCATGTTCATTTTCTGCAATCCGCATTACTAAAGCCTTGTTTGTGAGGTTGTTTTTTACCTCTTCGAAAACGGCCTGAGAAGGATCTGTGGATACCGAAATAATTTCGAATCCTTGTCCGTTCACAAATGCGGTGTGGCCAAATCTTTCGGCAATTTTGCTCATTGCCGGTTGGTCGAAACGGAATTGCGCATTGGCTGCGTTCCAGAATTCTACCAGCAATAATTTGCCCGAATAGTCACGTAAATCGAATCGTTCGCCATTAGCCCCGGTAAGCGATTTTACCGGAAATGTATTACCGGGACGCGTTCCCGGTACTGGTCTGGCGCTGCGATATACAAACGATACAAACGTGAATGTGATAGCCACAAACAGGAAAATCGCAATTTTTCTGTTGTACTGCATGCACTCATTTTTGGTTAAACTTCACACTGCAAAACCATTGTTTTGCGTTCAAAATGTATGCACCGCTGTGCATACTTAAAAGAGAAAAGGGATCGTTCACTAGATATAACACAAACATCCCTATAACGTTTGTGCTTTTTATTTTTATACTATTGTAAGTGTTAAATTTTGTCGCCGGCTAATTTTCGCAACATCGCCACTTCCTGAGGCCAACGGTCTTCGTTTGGCGTTTCAAGTATTAGTGGCATATTGTCGAAACGTGTATCCTGCATCAGTAATTCGTAAAAAGAGGTGCCCATTAGTCCGTCGCCGTAACTGTCGTGGCGGTCAACCCGGCTGCCTAATCCCTTCTTCGAATCGTTTACGTGCATGCCTTTGAGGTATTCGAAACCTACAACTTCGGCAAACTCTTTAAATGTCGACACAAATCCTTCGGGCGTATGAACCGGATACCCTGCGGCAAATGCATGGCAGGTGTCGATACAAACGCCCACGCGCGACTTATCTTCCACGCGTTCAATAATATGTTTTAAATGATAAAAACTGAACCCTAAATTGGTACCCTGTCCGGCTGTGTTTTCGATAACGGCTGTTACGCCTTTGGTTACATCCAACGCTTTGTTAATCGACTCTGCTATTCGGTTCAGGCACTCTTCTTCGCTTATTTCGCCAAGGTGTGAACCGGGATGAAAGTTCAATCGGTCCAGGCCAAGTTGCATGCATCGTTCCAATTCGTCGATAAATGCCAGACGCGACTTTTCGAGGGCTCCGGCCTCGGGGTGACCAAGATTAATAAGGTAGCTGTCGTGTGGCAATATCTGATTGGGCAGATAGCCTAATGATTCGCAATTTTTACGAAACGCCGAAATGCTTTCGTGGGAAAGCGGCTTTGCAATCCACTGCCGTTGATTTTTTGTGAATAGCGCAAATGCTGTTGCGCCAATTTTACAGGCATTCAGTGGTGCGTTTTCTACACCTCCGGAGGCACTTACATGTGGTCCTATATATTTCATCCGTTTCGTTTTATTATCTTAAATCACACTTTAAAACAGTTGCACTTTCAAAATGTTTTTGCACAAATGTATGCTGCCATGTTTATAAAATAATGGCACAAAGATATGACTATTTATTTTAATTAAAAAAATGGTTTGTTAATCCATTGTTTATGAGTATGATGTGTTGGTTTGGTTGTTGGTCTTTTGGTTCTTGCAGAACAATAAACTAAAAAAAAGCCCCGGTTGTCCGGGGCTTATGTATATTTTGCAGCAACAAATCAAAATGCGAATAATGGATACTCCTTCATTATATCAATTACTTTGTCGCCAACTAATTTAATGGTCGAATCGTTGCCGATATTTGAAATTACTTCGTCGATAAGGCCCACAATTTCGTCGATACGATCTTCCTTAACGCCACGTGTGGTAATAGCTGCGCTACCAACCCTGAATCCTGAAGTGGTGAATGGCGAACGGCTATCGAAGGGTACCATATTTTTGTTAATGGTAATATGTGCTTTTACTAAAGTGTTTTCGCACTCTTTTCCTGTAATGTGATCGAATTTCGAGCGAAGGTCGATCAACATCGAATGGTTGTCGGTACCGTTTGATACTACCTTGTAGCCACGATCGATAAACGATTGCGCCATTACCCGTGCGTTGGTGCGCACCTGTGTCTGGTACTCTTTAAACTCCGGTTGCAGGGCTTCGAAGAATGCTACTGCTTTTGCGGCAATTACGTGTTCGAGCGGACCTCCCTGTGTGCCGGGGAATACAGCCGAATCGAGCAGCGACGACATCATACGGATTTCGCCTTTAGGTGTGGTTTTACCGAATGGATTTTCGAAATCTTTACCCAAAATAATAATACCGCCACGTGGGCCACGTAATGTTTTGTGGGTGGTTGACGTAACAATGTGTGCATGTTGAACCGGGTTGTTAAGCAATCCGGCAGCAATTAAACCGGCAGGGTGTGCCATGTCTATCATAAGCAAGGCACCAATTTTATCGGCGATGGCACGCATACGCGCATAATCCCAATCGCGACTATAGGCCGATGCTCCACCAATAATAAGTTTTGGCCGTTCGCGAAGGGCCACTTCTTCCATCATATCGTAATCAACCAAGCCGGTGTCTTCTTTTACCGAGTAGGCCAATGGTTTGTACAATATGCCCGAGCTGTTTACTAATGAACCGTGCGAAAGGTGGCCACCGTGCGAAAGGTCTAACCCAAGAAACGTGTCGCCGGGGTTCAGTACTGCTAACATTACAGCCGCATTGGCCTGTGCGCCGGAGTGGGGTTGTACGTTGGCCCATTCTGCGCCATAGAGTTCTTTTAAACGGTCGATAGCGATTTGCTCACTAAGGTCAACTACCTCACAACCACCATAATATCTGCGGCCCGGATAGCCTTCAGCATATTTGTTGGTGAGGTACGAACCCATGGCTTCCATTACCTGGTCGCTCACAAAGTTTTCTGATGCAATAAGCTCAATGCCATTGCGTTGTCTTTCGTATTCTTTACGAATAATATCGAAAATTGCCGAATCTCTTTTCATTTCAGATATTTTACCGGAAAAATTGAGCCACAAAATTAGCTATTTTTTTATTAATGAGCACCGTTGTTGATAAAGCGTTAATTGTTTTATTGCCAAAAGGGGCGTTTTAGTGTGATTCTTGTTGTGAAAATCGATTTTTTGAGCCGTCTAAATACCTATTTGCAGAATTCTAATGTGTCGGGGCCGACAAATTTTCCACAATTGAGCGCATCGATTAAGTCGATATCTTTTGTGGAAAGCTCAAAATCAAATATCCGGCTGTTTTGTTTTATTCTTTCGGGATTAGATGACTTCGGTATTGTGGCAATACCTTTTTGTAAATTCCAACGGAGTATAATCTGAGCAACACTTTTGTTGTAATTTGAGGCTATTTTTATCAAAACCGGTTCATCCATCAATTCTCGCCCTTGCATCAGCGGGCTCCATGCTTGAATTTGAATGCCCTTATTAGCGCAATAATCCACAAGTGCCTGCCTGTTGTAATAAGGATGAAATTGAATTTGATTTACTGCGGGAACAATATTCGAATTAGCAATAATTTCTTCTAAATGAAAGTCGTAGAAATTGCTCACACCAATAGCGCGTATCCGGCCTTCGGCATAAAGTTTTTCTAAGGCTTTCCATGCATCTGCAAATTTGTTTTTATAGGGCCAATGGATTAAATAGAGGTCAAGTATGTCGAGGCCAAGCTTTTGCATCGACAAATCGAATGCCCGTAATGTTGCATCGTAACCCAAATCATCATTCCATACCTTTGTGGTTATAAATATTTCGTTTCGGGGTATTTGGCACTCTCTAACAGCCTTTCCCACACTTTCTTCGTTGCCATAAAACGATGCGGTATCTATTAGTCTGTAACCGCATTCAAGGGCCGATGTGATGGCTTGTTCGGCTTCAAAACCGACCTTTGAATTGTAGACTCCCAAACCAAGGTAAGGCATTTCTATGCCATTGTTTAATTTTATTCGACTTGAAACATCAGTGATTTTCATTGTTTTTTCTTGTTGAAACAGGATTTCATTCCGAATTGTTTTTTAGTAGTCGCGTTTTACCTTTCTTCCGAAGCCACCTATTCCTATCGTAAGATATTGCATATCGCCATTTGTATCGGGGTAATGTTTGTATAATTGTGTTTTGTTGTAGCTGTAACGTATCCGTAAAAACCAATATCCGACCTCCATTGGAACGGATTGCTGACCCGAATTGGCTTGTGCAATTTTAATGTCGAGGTTCATGCCGAACGAATAGGTTGTTGTAAAGTCGAGATTAAACTTTTTTAATTCTTTCTCTTTATTCTGATCCTGTGTTGGCGGGCCAATGTCAATAGACGAAATACCTGCGAATGGTGCAAGTTTTACATATTTGTTATCGATCATATTATATCCCAGTGAGATTTCCGGAAGATAGACTTCAATAGGCGATTGTGATTTTAGCATAGATCCATCGTTGCTATATAATTCTGTTTTTGTTTTGGTAAAACCAATATAATCTCGTAGAAATAAGTTAAAGTTTTTGTAGGATATATCGAAAGCTACGCCTATGGGTACATTGTTGTTGAAGGTTTTTGCGAGATTGTTGTTAAAAGTACCATATCCACTAAAAATTTCAAAACCATACCCCCAGTTGGATGGTACATATTTGCGACGAATATATTTTCTTGTGAAATTAATCAGGGTAGTGTCCTGCTCCGATTGTAGATACTTGTCGGCCATTTGGTTTATCGTATCTTGTGCGTTAACGTTGTTGTTTACGGGCAACAGCATTTCGTACAGGTGTATAACGAGAAATTCCTTTTCGGTGTTCGTTAGCCGGGCGGCATTTATCTGTTCGATTAACAAATCCCTGTTGCTTAGTGTTTTGTTGTTAAGCAGTTCGTACAAATGGTCGTCCGGAAGTTCAATTTTGTTTGAATACGAATTGCGAATGGTTTCATATTGTTTGATGTCTGTAATCAGGTTTTGATAATTCTGTGTCCAATATGCAATGAGCCATTGCTCCATTGGATAAAGCACTACATAATCGCTGTTAGATAAATTGGTAGAAAGATATTGTTCTATTTCGCGCATTTTTGCGTAATCGCCTTCAGTAAATTTTTTTGCCAAAAGCATTCTGCCTTTTGTAATGAGTGCTACTGTGGTGTTTTCTGTGTTTAAAATCTCTCTGTGGAGATCGCTGTCCTGGGCGAGGGCAGAATAAAACAATAGTGCGAGAAAAACAAATAGTGCTGTTTTTTTCATTTTTTTGCTTCGTTACTAAAGCTCATTGATCCAATGTTGCAATCTCAGACAATGTGGGATTGTGTTGTTTGTCTCGCAAAAGACTGTTCCCGGAGAACTCAAAAAAGAATGTGGCACCCCTTCCCGGTTCAGATTCCACCCATATTGTTCCGCCTAACATTTCAATCAATCCTTTCACAATTGCTAAACCCAATCCTGTTCCGCCGGCCATTTTGGAGGTGCTGCCTACTTGTACAAAACGCTCAAAAACTGCTTTTTGATTTTCCGGCGAAATTCCCACCCCTGTGTCTTTAACATGAAATCTGAAATTATGGTCCAATAGCGTAACGCCGGCTTCAATTGTTCCGTTAGTTGTAAATTTGAAAGCATTATTAATCAGATTTGTAAATATTTGTTGCAATTTAATCCGGTCGATTAGTATGTGGGTTATGGCATTAGGAAGTTCAATCTTTGTTTGAAAAACAACTTCGGTTTTGTTAACTTTAATGCCATATTCGCAATAAGCTAAATTAAGTGAATCAAAAAAATTGGTTAGATTGAGTGGTTCTTTCACAATCTTCATTCGTCCCGATTCTATGCGCGACAAATCGAGTATTTCGTTAATGATGTCCAGCAAATGATTGCCCCGATTGGCAATAATTTTAGTGTATTGCCGTATCTCATCATCCGTGTCGACACCCTCATGTAATAATTCTGCAAATCCTATTATGGCATTCATTGGGGTACGAATTTCGTGGCTCATGTTTTGTAGAAATGCCGATTTCAGTTTGTCGTTTTCTTCGGCTTTTTCTTTGGCTATGAGCAGGTCGATTTCGGCTTTTTTTCTGTCGGTAATATCCCTGATTACCACCATACTCCCTTTTAGTTTTTCTTGTTTGTTGTAATATGGCGTTTCGGTTACCAAAATGTGTTTTATATTGCCATCATCCGTTTTGATTTCTGTTTCGTAAACGACACCTGATTTTTCTGTATTGTTATTAATTTGTTCCTGATTTGCGCCCGGACCGGTGTGAATAAAACTGTTAAATAATTTTCCGATTAATTGCCCGGCATCTGTTTCGAAAATGTGTTCGGCTGCACTGTTGGCAAATACAAATTTCTTTTTCTTATCAAATATTATGATACCTTCTCCAAGAGATTGAACCAATTTCGTGTATTTTCCTTCGGCCTCGAACCATGCATTGTAGGAGTGATGTTTGGATCTGATGACAATATAGGCTAAAAATTGCATAATCGCTATAACTGTTACCAGCGAGATGCTGTTTATTGGCTCTAAATGAGTAAAATTTAAAAATATGCCGGTAAATATTGTAATAGATATAGCATACCAACCAATTGTTTTGTAGGACTCGAATGCCCATGGCACTGCCGAAATAGTGACAAAATAGATAAGTATTGTATGTAATGCAAAGTTATTCTCAAAAGCTAAATACATGGCCCAACCCACAACAACAAAAAGAATAGGGCTGAAAATATTGTGGAAGTTTTTTATGAAAAAGTGACTGATATATGTGCCGGCTAATAAGCCTAAAAACATTGCTGAAATTACCATTCGCATCCACAGGGGATCGTTGTATTGTGGTGCCGCACGGTTCAGCAAAAAGCCAACAAATATGAGCAAAAATGCAAAAAATGCCAGTGATATTCTGAAATAGTTAAGATTGTTAATCAGGATTAAATGGTCAGTTTCGCTGGTTTCTATCTTCTTTAAAGTTTTCATAATATTCTGATTTTTCTTTTATTCGAGTTTGGTATTTCCTTTAAAGATGTACTTCATTCGCTGCACGCCTCAAAAACGCATGCAAACGAATTTAAGGACCTGTATATTGATCGCTTAACTCAATACATATTCACTTTTAAAAATTGTAATAAAGGTTCAAATATAGTTTTAATTCGTGGAATATAAAACTTTTGTAAAATATTAAAATTTGTAGTGTTGTAATGTGAAAGTGCCTCAAAATGAGCCATGTTTGTGTGGTGAATAGATTGTGATATTTTTTTTTTTTTTGATTTTGGTCTGTTTTTTATTCGCCCGAAAGCTTACTGTCATTATCATTACTGCCAATCGATAATGGCGTATTCACAGGAAATTGAATCTAACCTTATGTGTGTTTATAATATGTTATTATAATATTAAAAATACTATAAATTTTAGATTGGATTCAATGGTTTCTTTCAAACGTTGAATGGCGTATCAAATTATCTTATTGTACGTTGCAAGATAAATTGTGCTGTGATCACTGTTTTTATAATTATTCGCCATTTTAAATTTGTGTTAGGTTTGTGCTTTTTGGCGAGTAACAACCTCAATGGTGTTGTTTAATGCTTTAATTGAACCACTAATTTATATTTTTGGAATGTTAAAATAAAAGGTTGAACCGACTTCGGGTTCACTCTCAATCCATATCTCACCGCCGTGTTTTTCTATAAACTCTTTACACAAAATAAGTCCTAAACCGGTACCTTTTTCATCTTTGGTTCCATAAGTTGTAATACTCTCTCCTAACCGAAACATTTTGTCAATCTGAATTTTATCGATACCAACACCCGTGTCGGTAACCGAAATTTGTACATTTTCAATGTTTTCCTTTCCCAAAATATTTATGGCACCGTTGGGGTATGTAAATTTAAGCGCATTGGAAATAAGATTACGTAAAACTGTGTTAATCATTGATTTATCGGCAAATATAACCAAGTTGCTATCGATACCGGCAGTTACTTTTATGTGCTTTTGGTTGGCAATATCTGAATAGAGTTCAATGATGTCGTCCACAAGTGGCCGAAGCTTTAATACCATAGGATTAAATGAAATTCTACCGGTTTTGGCCTGAGCCCATTCCATAAGGTTTTGCAAAAGCTCCATGGCTCTTTTCGACGATTTATTTATTATGTCCGAATACGCTTTTACCTGTTCATAGTTTTTTTCTTCAATCACTTCCGAAAGTAATTCACTAAAACCTAAAATGGAGTTAAATGGACTTTTAAGGTCGTGTGCAATAATCGAAAAAAATTTGTCTTTTTCGGCCACTGCGTTGTTCAAAATCTCGTTTTTTTGATTAATCAGTTCTTCTGCATGTTTTCTGTCCGAAATATCCAATATAGATAAAGCAAAGTGCATTGAGTCTGATGGATATAGGGTAATAGTAAAGTACTTTTGCAGTGCATTGTTATAAAATTCGGTGCTGTTGCAATTCGACGATTTTGTAAGTCCAATTAGGATTTCGTTCATCGATTGTATTGTATCCCCAAAAATCTCGGATACAAACTTTCCGGTAATATGAGTGTCTTTTATATTTAGTAGTGTTCGTGCAGATGGATTTGCATCAGTTATTTTAAAATCGATGAATTCATTTGCTTCATTTTTAACTGGTTCAATAAAAAGTACACTTTCTTTCATTGCCGAAAAAAGTAGTTCGTACTTTTTTGTGGCTTTAGTAATTTTTCGTTCTGCTTCAACTAAACGGCAAGCCGCATCAATTCGGGCAATCAATTCGCGATTATTTACCGGACGCGTAATATATCCGTCCGCACCTTCTTCGAGTCCGTTGGCAACGGCATCGGTACTGGTTTTTAAAGATGAGAGTAAAATGATGAAAATTGATGCCAGTGCCGGATTTTGTTTGATTATTCGTGTAATCTCTGTACCCAGTATATCGGGCAGCATCACATCGAGTAAAAGAATATCAGGTTTGTTTTTAGATATTTGTTGCAAACATTCTTCACCCGAACTAACGCCTGTTACCTTATATTGGGCTTTTTTCAGTGCATGAATTGTCATTTCCAGCACTTCGGGGGTGTCGTCTACAACAAGAATCTCAAATTTATTTTTGCCTGTCATTTTTATTTTTGTTTGCAATTTGTTATTCTATTGGAAGAGAGAAACTAAATGTCGAACCTTCGCCTACTTTGCTTTCGACCCAAATTTTACCCCGATGGCCTTGTATCAATTTTTTTACAATTGAGAGACCCAGTCCGGTCGATTTTTCTCCGCCTGTACTTTTAACGCTGGTTCGTTCAAATGGTTTAAATAGTTTTTCTATTTCGTGTTCCGGAATTCCCTGGCCATTGTCTTTTACCGAAATGGTTACATCTTTGGGGTTTTTAGTTACCAAAACTGTAACTTCTGTTTTTTGAGGTGAATATTTTATGGCGTTACTAATCAAATTGTTAAGAGCTTGTTCTATTTTTTCTGAATCGATTAAAATGAGAGGTATTTCGGTGTGTTGGATGAACCGAATGATGATTTGTTTTTTAGATGCGATAGTGTTGTTGAGTTCAACATTCCGTTTTATTAAATTCACTACATCTGTTTTGGCCAAATTAAGGTTTAAATTGCCCGATTCTATCGCCGATACATCCAAAAGATTATTCAAAAGGTTCAGCATAAATTCGCTTGATTTCATAATTTGATTGAGCATGTTTTTGTGTTCATCGGAAATGATATTGGCGGTTTCTTCATGCAAAAACTCACTGTAGCCCATAATGATACCCAAAGGGCTGCGCAAATCGTGTGCGGCCATGCCCAGAAATTGATTTTTTAACTTGTTTAGTTCGTCGAGTTCGCGATTTTTTTTTGCCAGTTCACGTTGCATGTTCACCAAATCGTTGTTCAGTTTGCTCAATTCTTCGTAAAAGGAAACCGGTGTTTCGTCTAATTCGGACATCAGTCGTTCGTTTTCTTTTGATAATGTTCTGATAATGTTGACTTGTTCGTTGTTGATGCGGGTAAAATCGTTAAACAACTTTTGTGCGCCATTTTTTGATGTGGCTGCTGCAATACCTATTTGGTTATTAAATACCCCGCCAAAAAACAAAAAAGTTTCGGCACCGCAATCCGTGGCGATATTAATTTCCCAACCGATTGCTGTGCTTTTCGATTTGAGCTCAAGAAAAAAATTGATGATTTTATCTAGATCGCTCGGAACAACTATCGAAAATATGAGTGAACCAATGACTGTTTGTGGTAAAAAATGATCATCATCTTTTATGACTTGTGTTACTTTACCATCCAAATCGCAAAAAACAGAGAATCGTACGCCTTTTTCATCCATCTTAGGCTGTTATTAGTGTGTTCGCGAGTGAAATGGCATTTGTGGCATCTGTTGCAAATGCATTGGCCCCAATGGATTGCCACAGTCCGTTAGCCACTTTAAACGGATAGCCACCTACCATTATTTTTAAATCGGGCGAAATGTTTGGTGTGGATTTTATTTTGTGGATCATATCAGCCACGGCACTCACATGATAGGTCATCGTGGCCGAAATGGCGATGCATTGAGGTTGAAGTTCTATAATGTACTTTACCACACTTTCGGTAGGCATGTTGGCACCCAAATAGTACGTGTCCCAACCATTCATCTCAAAAAAATCGGTGACCATTCTCGCACCCATTTCGTGCAATTCGCCTGGTACACAGGTCATAACCATTTTTCTGTTTTTTCTCTCACCTGTAAACATATATGGATAAAGTTGCGACATGACCAATTGGGTCGCCGCCGTGCAAAAATGTTCCTGTGCAACACTTATTTTGTTGGTTTGCCATAGTCGGCCTATTTCGTATTGAACCGGTTGAAAAACATTGGTGTAGATTTCTTTTACCGTTGTACCGGTTTTTACCTTATTCATTACCAAGGCCAATGCAGTGTTTCGGTCGCCTTTTAACAAACTGTCGATGTAATGTTGTGCTAATTCGGTAAGGTTATTGCCCATTGCAGGCATCGAAATGATCTGTTCATCTGCCAGTAAAATTGCAACAGCTCTTGTAAGAAATGGATTGATAATTTGGTTTTCTTCTACCGTACATCTATTGTTAATTTCTTCTCTAATAAGTTCGATACTTTCAGCTACATCTTTCATGGGCACATGTACCGACGTAAGAAATGTTTTAAGCCATGAAATAAACTCTTCGAAAAGAACCAATTGACCCAAATTTACCGATTCGGCTAAAAATGAGAGTATCCATGCCACATCTTTTTGGAAGTTATCTTTTTGATGGGTGGTGTAACGTGCGGCCATGTCAGGTCTCAAATTAAAATGTTTGGCCAATATAACCGGTGGAAGCGTGGATTTTAACGCCAGCAACTTTTCGTTAAGCAAAATATTCCTTTCCATTCCTTTATTGTTTTTGATGTTAATCCCTCTAATAATTCTCTGTTCTATGTTTCAATAGTTTATTCGACTTTTATAATGCCTTGATATTAAGAATACGATTTATAAGTTTACATTTTTATAAATTACTGTATTTGTGCCTGCTAAGTATTGTCGAACATCTAAAATCTAACGATCTATTGATGTTTTATTCTTTTCGGGAAACAAATAAATCTAATGCTCCACCATTTGTACCATCGTTTATGGTGGTTTTAAATGTTTCGTCCATTACCGTTTTGAATCGTTTAACGTCGATATACCTGGCTGTAATTGTAACTGTATTATCCGAATTAATCCTGATTTTTCCGTAGTTGTATACGTAGCCTTTGCCCTTAGGGTTTTGTATAAGTTTGGCGTTCGAAAATACCACAAAAGCTAATTTGTTATGAACCACACCGGGTTCGAAATATTCGTACGTATCGATGTCCATGCCACTCACCGCCTTGGGAAGCGGGGTGTCTGCCATGTTTTCGTCTGCCCATTGGCACTGGCCGTAATGCATAATTACACGTACCCTTTCGCCTGTGTTTAGTGCATTGATTAGCTTTTCAAAATCGGTCAGTCGCAATGTTTGTGCAGGGATAACCTGACATACAAATATTAGCGACCAAATAATTAACTTTAAATTCATTGTATGTTTAAATAGCTTGAAACAAATATACAAAATTCTATATTTAAATGTGAGGTATTTCCGTTTTCTTTTCCTTTAAAAATGAAGAGATTATCACCAAAATCGCTGTTAAGAAAGTGAGAAGTAGAAATGCCGATGCAAATCCGCCTGATTTACCTTCTGACCCCGAAATAATAATGCCCATTAAAGCTGCTCCGGTAAGTTGGCCTACTAAAATTAAAACAATCAGCATGCCTAAAGATGTGGCTCTTTCCCGGGGGGCAATTTCATTTAGTACAATGTATTTGAGCGATACCCGTATCGAAAGTCCAATACCAATACCTGCTTCGGCAATGTAAAATAAGGCTAACGAATGGGAGTGCAGATATAATAAAAGGAGCGAAATGGTTGCTGCTGCCAAGCCGGCAACTATAATTATGCGCGAACCGGTGTTGTTAAGCAGCCTGCCGCTTATTGGCGGTACCAATGCTGTGGCAATAACAAGTGGTAGCAGCATAAAACTGGCTTTAGCCGGACTAACACCAAAAAGTTGTACGGCATATTTTGGTATAAATACAATGCTTGCCTGAAATAGCCCTAATCCGAATGCAATCATGGCGACTAATTTCAATTGTTTCGATTTAAAGAAGGTCTGGCTTATGAACGGATCTTCCGGTTTCCGATCGTATTTTACAAAAACCACGGTTCCAACCAAAGCAAAAAGAAAAAAAGGCCAAACATTTACCGATTGTAAACTTTTGCCAAGTTCTGCCGTGTCGATATTATTTAATCCGATGGTAAATGCGCTGAGTGTAGTAGCCAGCAATGCAATTTCGGGCCAGTTTATTTTAGGTTTTGTTCCTTCGGGTTTGCCTGGTAAAAGGTTTATTGCAAATACGATAAGTACAACAGCGATGGGGATATTTACCAAAAATATAACGTGCCAGTTAAAATAGTGTAGAATTGACCCCGCGAGTATGGGGCCTACAATAAATGCCACCCCATACACCGCCCCCAGCATGCCTAAGGCTTTGCCGCGTTCGGTAGCTGTAAATCGGTCGCCAATGGTGGCTGCGGCTACCGGAAATATGCCACTCGAACCAAAACCTTGTATGGCTCTGCCTGTAAGTAAAAACATTAAATTGTCGGAAACCGACACGATGGCCGAACCTACTGCAAAAACAACCAACGACGCAATGTACATGATTTTTCGGCCGTGCACGTCCGACAGTTTCGACATCATAGGAATGCCAAAGAGATAAAAAAGAACATAGGCAGAGAATATCCAACTTATTTCGCGTCCATGTAATACCATCGTTTTTTCGATGGCCGGTATGGCCGGCCCAACCACCGAAATATCTAATGCGCCCATTAATACCCCGAAAAACAGAAGAGTTAAAATCTGTCTGTTTTTCTTTGTCTCCGTTTTATCTTCCATTTTCATTCGATTTATTCCTATCTCTTTGCTTATAAATCTAATGCGTTAATTTTGCAATTCCAAATAAAATTAACAATTTGCCGGGAAGATGACAAAATTCCATACCTTTCCTTTGGTTGAACCAACGGGGCGCATGCGGTTCAACCAAAAAAAGAATAAGAAAAAGAGTTTACTGCCTGAAAAAACCCTTGATTTTGTGAGCCGGAGAAACCAATAGGGTGGGGATGTCGCCATCGAAAAGCGCGCGAACCGGATTGATGTCAATGCCGCCACGCCGCGTGTAGGTGCAAGCCACCATAAGCCGGTTCGGGAAAAATAGTGTGTTGAGGCGTTGAAATACCATTTCGCAAATTTCCTCGTGAAAATGGTTCTCGTTACGCAGCGAAACGATGTATTTTAGCAGGTTTTCGCGTGTGGGTATGCGGTTGCCCTCCATTAAAATATAGATTGAACCCCAATCGGGTTGATGGGTAATTTTACAATTGGAACGGAGCAGGTGCGAAACCACGGTCATACGGCCCGAGTCGAAATCGACGGTGAGTAAGTCGGGCGTTTCGGTATATTGGCTGAACCGTATTTGGTCTGTTTCGGTACTGTTTTCGAGAATGTCGTATGGTTCTATGCCGGCTGAACCCTCGTAAGTGTCGGCACCAAAACCGGTGACTTTTACCTCGCATTCGAGCAATGCCGAAAGATCCTTGCGGATTATGCCGACCGTTTCTGTGAGTCCTTGTTGTGCCGTGTTGCCAAACGGTTCCATGTTAAACGAATTGAGATAGAGTTTAAGCGATTTGCTTTCGACTAAATATTCGCTCTCGCAGGGATATATTATTTTGAGGATTCCGGCAACGGGCAATCCATTGCGTGTTAAAAAACTGAATTCGTAGCAATTCCATACATCGAACCCGGTAAATGG
Source organism: Bacteroidota bacterium (assembly GCA_003249935.1). Lineage (GTDB taxonomy): Bacteria > Bacteroidota > Bacteroidia > Bacteroidales > UBA5342 > SZUA-561. Next base: position 160 of record QKHT01000110.1, on the reverse strand, counting down.
CAACCGGGACCCATTGATGCCGTACTGCTCGCGATTGATGCTGCGTGGTACCCGCACCAGCATTTCGGGCATATAGTGCTGCGGATAGCCGACCTGCCGTCCCAATACCTTTCCTTCGGGAGTATTTTCTTTATTCATTAAATTCAACTTTTAACTCTTT
>QKHT01000094.1 GCA_003249935.1 Bacteroidota bacterium | reverse complement strand
TACGGGTACATTTACCGCTTTTACCGTTTCCTTTAGTTTCAGCACGTGTTCGGCCGGGCCCCCATGCTCTATTTTTGGAAAAAGGTTTACCATTTCGGCATTCCGTTCGTCGTACAAATGGAGTTGTTCGTCAAATTCGAACGATTCAAGTTGCACTTGCTCCTCGAACAGCGTCTTATACACAATAGCTCCAATTCCTGCTTCTTCAAACTCGGCCAAACGGTTTGGCATATACGATAAGTTGCATGCGCCCAAATCGGACTTTTGATTTTCATACCCAAAAGGGTTGTTGATATGTCCTTCATAGTTCTATCTTTTTTAATTTTAATGTTAAACAACGGGGGCTCGTTTATAGTTTAGAAGAATTCCAAAATAATATCAAAATGTGTTGCAAAACATGTTTTTCAGAACAGTAAGGCCGCCCTTCTCAAAAATCCATGGTTCAACAAAAAAAGATTCCCCGGATTAAGCAAAACAACTTTAAATTTGTTAGGATGTAGTAGAATAACCCATAACGATTTAGTATGTTGTTGCACGAAGATATTCTGAATAAACGGTTTGCGTTACTGATCGAAAACCTCCACGAAGGTATTCTGGTCGAAAACGAAGAGCGACGAATAATATTAACCAATGATGCATTTTGTAAAATGTTTGGTTTTTCGGTTGAACCACATGCCATGATTGGGTTCGATTGCTCGAATGCTGCCGAAGATTCTAAAGGTTTTTTTTCTGATCCCGAGGGATTTGTGGTGCGAATTGCACAAATACTCGATGCAAAAACCAAGGTCATTGGCGACGAACTCGAAACCGTAACCGGTCTTTACCTCGAAAGAGACTATATTCCGGTAATTATCGACAATAATTACCTCGGTCACGTATGGAAGTACCGCGATATTACCGAAAAAAAGCAATTTTTGTTGGCGAAGCAAAAGCTTATCGACGATCTGGAGGAATTGAATCATACAAAAGATATGCTATTCTCTATTATTGCACACGATTTTCGCGGACCGTTAAGTTCATTAATATCCTATTTGGATCATGTGGTCGAAAAATCGACAGGAAACTTTAAAATCGACCGCGATTTGTCGCAATTGTTGTCTCAAAGTGAATCGGTATTGCAAATGACGACCAATATGTTGGTGTGGGCCAAACAATTTCTGGATCACAAAGCAGTGAACAGGGTGCCGGTTAATTTGCGCAAATTAGTAGAAACCGAATTTGGCCTTATTAAATATGCCGCACGACAAAAAGAGGTTACATTGGTCAATTCCATTCCCGACGATAGGGTAGTAACTTCCGATATTGAAGTATTGGGGCATGTGGTGCGTAACTTATTGTCGAATGCCTTGAAATTTAGTCACGAATCGGGTTTTATTTTTGTTGAACCGCATGGTGATTCTGGTTTTAAAGTGCGCGATAACGGGGTGGGGATGGCACCCGATATGGTGGAACAACTGCTTGATTCCAATACTTTTGCGCCGGGAAAAGGAACCTCGGGCGAAAAGGGTATGGGTATTGGTATGCAGATTGTGAATACCATGTGTAAAAAAATTGGTGGAATCCTTACCATCGAAAGTCAGTTGGGAAAAGGAACCACCATTTATGTTGGTATATAAATTCAAAAGCAGATAACAGAATGAATCACAATGTAGTTGGGTGGGTAGAGATACCTGTGAGTAACATGGAACGGGCCATTGCATTTTATAAGGCGGTGTTTGGGTTTGAGATCGATCGTAACATGCTTGGCGCGTTGGATATGGGCTGGTTTCCGTTTGTGCACGATGGTATAGGTGCCGGCGGCTCGTTGGTGTATGCACCTGAACATTATGTTCCTTCGGAGCATGGCGTATTGGTTTATTTTACGGCCCCGAGCGGCGATATGGATATCGAACTTAAAAAAGCCGAATCGGCTGGTGGTAAGGTGGTTGTGCCCAAAAAACTTATTGCACCCGGTTTTGGCTACATGGCCGTAATAACCGATAGCGAAGGCAACCGCATTGCGCTTCATACCCACGATTAGTGGCGGTGCGGTTCAACCAGAAACATAAAAAAAGCCACCTGTACATGTGTTACAGGTGGCTTTGTATTTTGTTTGAACCGAATGGGTTTACAATCGGGCTTTAAGAGCGGCTGTTTCGGCTTCGAAGCCCGGTTTTTCGAGCAATGCAAACATGTTCTTTTTGTATGCTTCCACACCCGGTTGATCGAATGGGTTCACACCTAAAAGATAACCACTTATGCCACAAGCTTTTTCGAAAAAGTAGATGAGCTGGCCCAAATAATATTCGTTCAATTTCGGAAGTTCGATAGCGATATTTGGCACGCCACCGTCGATATGCGCCAAACGTGTGCCTTGTTCGGCTTTTTTGTTTACTTCGCCTACCCGTTTCCCGGCAAGGAAGTTAAGTCCGTCGAGATTTTCGGCATCGACAGGCACAACAACCGTTGCGTTGGCTTCGGTTATTGAAATTACCGTTTCGAAGATGGTGCGTTCGCCTTCCTGTATCCATTGACCCATCGAGTGCAAATCTGAAGTATTATCTACCGATGCCGGGAAAATACCCAGATTGTCCTTTCCTTCGCTTTCGCCGTACAACTGTTTCCACCATTCGCTTACATAGTGAAGCTTAGGGTTGTAGTTAAGCAAAATTTCGATTTTTTTGCCACCCTGATACAATAAATTGCGTGCGGCGGCATATTGTGCCGCTATGTTCTGCTCATAAGGTACATCTTCCGATACAAATTGCAACATATCGACAGCACCTTTTACCAACGCACGAATATCAAATCCGGCAACGGCAATGGGCAACAAACCTACCGGTGTAAGTACCGAAAAGCGACCACCCACATTATCCGGAATTACAAATGTTTTGTAACCTTCTTGCGTGGCCAGTGTACGGAGTGCACCGCGTTTTTCATCGGTAATAGCTACAATCCGTTCCGAAGCGGCCGCTTTGCCCACTTTACTTTCGAGAAGTTCTTTCAAAATTCTGAATGCAAGAGCCGGCTCGGTAGTGGTGCCCGATTTTGAGATAACCACAATACCAAACGATTTCGTTTTGAGAAGTTCGACTAATTCGGCTGTATAGTCTTCACCTATATTCTGGCCTGCATAAAGCAAAACCGGATTTTTGCGTTCGGTTTGTAGCCAGTCGAAGCTGTTGGCCAAAGCTTCGCATACGGCTTTCGTGCCAAGGTAGCTTCCGCCAATACCTACTACTACAACTACTTCGCAAATTGCTTTTAATTTAGCCGCAGTGGCTTCCAAATCGCTCAGTTGCGCCTCGTTAATTTCGTTTGGCAGGTTCAGCCAACCTAAAAAATCGCTGCCTTTGCCCGAACCATCGTGCAACATTTTTTGGCAACGAACTACATCTTCTTTATAGTTCAATAAGGCATTACCGTCGACAAAACCGGCTAATGCACCTAAATTAAGTTTAATAGAATTCATGTTTTATTCTTATCTTAAATTATCACAAAGCAACATTATTTCTATGGATGGCGAAATGCGTTCGTACAAAATATTGTACACCGCTTCGGTAATTGGCATATTCACTTTGTATCGTTTGTTTACTTCGTGAATACACTTTACGCCGTAGTAACCTTCGGCAATCATCAGCATTTCGAGCATGGCCGACTTCACCGAGTAGCCTTTGCCAATCATCGTGCCAAAAGTGCGGTTTCGGCTGAACTGCGAATAACAGGTTACCAGCAAATCGCCCAGATAGGCCGAATCTTTTATATCGCGCGATATGGGATGAACCGTATCTACAAATCGTTTTATTTCTTGTATCGAATTGGAAATAAGTACCGCCTGAAAATTATCGCCATACTTTAAGCCGTGGCAAATGCCCGATGCAATAGCGAACACATTTTTCATTACCGAAGTATATTCGGTGCCGTAGATGTCGTCAGAAACCACTGTTTTAATGCTTTTCCCTTCGAGTAGTTGGGCAAATTTTCGGGCTCTTTCGCGGCTTTGGCATGCTATGGTGAGGTACGATAACCGTTCGAGTGCCACCTCTTCGGCATGGCACGGACCTGCAATAATGCCTATATTTTCGAGTTTTACGTTGTAATATTGATTAAAGTACTCGGCTATGAGCATGTTTTCGTCGGGAACCATGCCCTTTATTGCCGAAATTACTTCTTTTCCACTAATATCGACCTTTAATTTCGATAAGTGTTGTTTAAGAAACGGCGATGGTACAGCAAAGATCAAAATATCCGACATTTCGGCGATTTTGTTGATGTCGCTGTTAAAGTGAATCCGTTTGACATCGAAGGCTACATCCGACAAATAGGAGGGGTTATGTTTGAGCCGGATAAAACGTTCAATTACTTCATCTTTACGAATATACCAATTGATTTTTTGTTCGTTGGTGAGCAACATTTTTGCAATTGCTGTGGCCCAGCTTCCGCCGCCAATTACACCAACTCTTGCTTTACGATTTGCTTCGGACATATTACAATTTATCATTTACCTAATCCCTCAATCCATGAGACAACGGTTTCTCGTGTTGGATTTTCGAGACCAAGATTAAATTTTTTATTCAGGCCGCATAACTCCTGATGAAGTTTATTTCCATTAACATCTTTTAGGGCTGCCAAAGTATGATAACCTGCTTTCTGAACTAAGGCAACCCAATTTTCGGGGATACCGGCTGAGATATAAGTCTCGGCACTATCACGTTCCGGTTTCTTTTCGGGCTTCATTTGAGGAAAGAACAGAACTTCTTGTATTGCTTGCTGATTGGTTATAAGCATAACCAAACGGTCGATACCAATACCCATACCCGATGTAGGCGGCATACCATATTCCAACGCACGCAAAAAGTCGATGTCGATAAACATGGCCTCGTCGTCGCCTTTAGCCGACAGGCGCAATTGTTCTTCGAACCGCTCGCGCTGATCGATCGGATCGTTGAGCTCGGTGTAGGCATTGGCAAGCTCTTTACCGTTAACCATTAGTTCGAAACGCTCGGTGAGTTCGGGGTTATTACGGTGTTTTTTGCACAATGGCGACATCTCAACCGGATAATCGATAATGAAAGTGGGTTGGATGTAGGAACCTTCGCATTTTTCACCAAACATTTCGTCAATCAGTTTGCCTTTCCCCATGCTATCGTCGGTGGCAATGCCAAGTTTTTTACAGGCATCGCGTAACTGCGCCTCGTTCATACCGGTAATATTTATACCGGTATGTTCTTCTATGGCCTGAGCCATGGTTACTCTGCGAAATGGTCTTTTAAATGAAATAATTTTATCACCAACCGGAAGTTCGGTAGTGCCATTAACCGAAAGAACCACATGCTCAATCATGGCTTCGGTAAAATCCATCATCCAGTTATAATCTTTGTATGCCACGTATATTTCCATAGCTGTGAACTCGGGATTATGGGTTCTATCCATACCTTCGTTACGGAAATTGCGCGAAAATTCGTATACGCCATCAAATCCGCCAACAATCAGGCGTTTGAGATATAATTCGTTGGCAATACGCATATATAATGGTATATCTAATGCATTGTGATGCGTTACAAAAGGCCTTGCCGATGCGCCACCGGGAATAGGTTGTAGTACGGGCGTTTCGACTTCTAAGTAACCTTTGTCGTTAAAAAAGTTACGCATGGCATTGATAATGCGGGTGCGTTTAATGAACGTTTCGCGAACCCCGGGGTTCACCACCAAATCCACATAGCGTTGGCGATAACGCTGTTCGGGATCGGAGAAGGCATCGTACACCTGATCGTCTTTGGTTTTTACAACCGGAAGTGGCCTAAGCGATTTTGCCAAAACCCTAAAACTTTGAACATGTACGGTTATTTCGCCGGTTTGGGTACGGAATGCAAACCCATTGATTCCAACAAAGTCGCCCATGTCGAGGTATTTTTTAAATACTTCGTTGTACAGTGATTTATCTTCGTCGGGGCAAATTTCATCGCGCGAAATATATATCTGAATCCGACCACCCGAATCGAGCACTTCGGCAAATGCGGCTTTGCCCATAATGCGGCGGTTCATCAGTCTTCCGGCAATGTGTACCGTGCCTAAATCTTCGCCTTTTTCAAACTTTTCAATGATTTGGTTCGAGAGATGACTTACATTAAAACCCTCCTGCGGGTAGGGATTGATCCCCATGTTTTTCAGTGCTTCGAAACTGTTGCGACGTATTATTTCCTGTTCGCTGAGCTCCAATAGATGGAAATTCGACATTATTACTCTGTTTAACAAATGTGTGGCAAAGATAATAAAAAGATAGAATAATTAGGTCGTTCAAACTTTACAGAGTATTGCAAGGCATTTTTAAAGTTAAATTTATGGCAAATATTTTAACTGGCATCACCCATTTGATTTCGTTTTTACACACTCCCGCCGCATTAAGAAGTATTGGTTTTTGGAAGTTTTTTTTGGAAGTGTATGTTGGAAACGCTTAATTATTATTCCTGACTAAGCTTCGTGTTATTAATTTGTTAAGTCAGACCTGCAACGCCACACGAAATCCTCTTGCCGCATAGTATGACTGGGCTCCGTTATGATATACGAACACGTGATTGTATCTTCGGTCGGCGAAGATTGCACCACCAAGTTTTCGTATTTCCGGGGGCGTTCTAAGCCAACTTGATGTCTTTAAATCAAATTGACCCAACGTTTGTAACATGCGATACTGTGTTTCGGTTAAAATTTCAGCGCCCATCGTGGTAGCTAATTCTATGGCATTATTGGCTGGTTTGAATTCCTTTCGGGCATCCAAGGCTTCGCGATCGTAACAACAATTTCTTCGGCCTTTGGGTGTTTCGGCCGAACAATCAACAAAAAGGTATAATCCGGATTTTCGATCGAAACCAATAACATCGGGTTCGCCGCCCGACTTTTCCATTTCGTTCAACGACCAAAGTTTTTCTCTGTTTG
>QKHT01000281.1 GCA_003249935.1 Bacteroidota bacterium | reverse complement strand
CCATCTGTTCAAATAGTCAGGATTCAACATGCGTTTGTCCATGTAATGACGAGTGTAGTTGTAAATACTATTGCCGTATACCCCTACGCCACTTACAACTAAAGAGAACTCTTTGTAATTAACCTCAATATTTAATCCGTAATTAAATTTAGGTTGTGTATGGCCAATAACTTGTCTGTCGTTAGCATCTATTTTATTGTCTGTGTTCAAATCTTCATATTTTGGCATGCCAACGTAGCTGTTATATAAAGCGGCTTCGGCTTCCTGTCCAACTTGCCAGAGACCTGTTTTTTTTATGCCATATAACAGACCCATTGTTTCATCTTTCTTGACGATAAAAGCGTTATTTCCATCATATCCCCACATGCCCACACCTACTAGATTTTCGTTTAAGAAAATTTGGTCGGCACCACCGAGATCCAATACTTTATTTCTATTGATTGAGAAGTTTGCGCCAACATTTACACTGAAATCCTTGCTTGATACAGCATGCCAGTCAGTCATAATCTCCAAACCTTTGTTGTTGATTTTGCCATAGTTCCCTGTCACAGTTTCTCTACCATTGTACATAGCAACCGAACGTTGAAGAATTACATCACTTGTTGTTTTGTTGTACAAGTCAACGGTAAGAGTAAGTTTATTTCTTAATACACTAAAGTCTAATCCTAAGTTAGTTTGCGCAGTGGTTTCCCATTTGAGATTTGGATCTACGATTGTTGTTTGGGGCAATACTCCCGGGAGAAAATCTTCACCATCCAAAGTGGCATAGCCAAGGTAGCCTGCATAACCAGAGGCTTGCATTAATCTTGCTTTAGTAGCATAAGCTCCAACGGCTTGGTTGCCGGTTTCACCATACCCTGCACGTAATTTTAGATTAGATATCCAGGTAACGTTTTTAAGAAATTGCTCGTTGTTCAGATTCCATCCCGCAGCAAATGATGGGAAATATCCTCTTCTGTTCTTTTCGGTGAAAACAGAAGTTTCATCTACACGTAATGTTGCCGTCAAGAGATATTTTTCATCATACGAATAGTTGAAACGTCCCATATACGATTGCATATACGATTCGCTATAGGATGATACGGTATTTTTAGGTTTTCCATTTCCAAGTATATACCAGCTATTGGCAATAGTTGCCAGGCTGTCTGTAGAAGCAGTCGTTCCCTGATATTCGCTTTTAGAATATTCATACATAGCAGATGCAGAGAAATCGTGTTTTCCAATTTTGTCTTTGTATGTAAGTATGTTTGTGTTAATTAACGTTGAACCTGTGTTTCGATCGTGTTGTGCTACAATGTCGTCTTCCGATTTAATGTTTACACCATCAGGTAATGTCATCGAAGAGTTTACTGTGGAGAAATAACGTCCCGATTCACTAACACGGAACTCGAGTTTTGGACTAAATTTAATATTAAACTCGAGAGTAGAGGTTGCTCCAACATTTCTATTATCTGCATTTGCCCTTGCGTGGTTTGCTTGAACCGGATTTGGATTTTCACCTGGTTGCGCAACCCCATTATATCCTGATAGAGCACCATTAACATAATATGGTGTATTTCTTCCACTGTTTCCACTAAAAAAAATGTAATTTCCATTTTCGTCTTTATTTGGCCAGAAAATCGGATACATATAAGCGTCCATTACCGCTCTATTGTTTTGACCGGTATTCATTGAATTTTCACTTGTTGCATAAGTGTTAAATTTCATGTCTAACCAAGTCTTGATTTGTGCACTGATATTGGAGCGGACAGAGTACTTATTTCTGAAAGATTCGTCGATAAGTCCTTGCTCTTTCAAGTAACCCCCGGACAACATATAGGTCAATTTTTCTGTACCACCTGCCATCGATAGATTATAGTTTTCGTTTGTTGCCGTACGAGTTATTAAATCAAGATAGTCAGTGCCACCTTTTTCTTTAAAATATTTTACTTCATCATCTGTAAAGTTGGCAGGGTTACTTTGTCCGGTAAGGGCATTAATGTCGGAAGTGCGTATGTTCCAAAGTTCAGCAGATGTGCCTGCGTCTAATACATTATATTTTTTTGCAATATTGCTTACGCCGTAAGTTGCATCAAATGAAATGTTGAAATCACCTTTTTTAGCTGTTTTTGTAGTGATAAGAACAACACCGTTCGCACCCCTTGATCCATAAATGGCAGTAGCAGAGGCGTCTTTCAGAATATCGATACGTTCAATGTCTTGTGGGCTTACGCTGGTAATGTCGCCACCTATAAATCCGTCAATTACGTAAAGGGGTTCGTTGTTGTAGTTAATTGAACCACCACCCCGAATTCTTATTTTCATTGCCTGGCCAGGAGCACCGGATGTTTTTTGAAGTGAAACACCAGCCAATTTTCCTTGCATCCCTGCATCGATTGTCATAATCGGAGAACGTGTTAAATCGTCGGCTCCTATAGAAACTACCGATCCTGTAATGTCTTTCTTTTTCTGTGTACCATAGCCAATGGCTACTACTTCGTTCAATGAAATTACATCAACGTTTAGTTTTACATTGATTTTCGGTTGGCCGGTGTAGGCAATTTCCTGATTGGTATAACCTACAAAAGAAAATACAAGGGTAGCGCCTTTTTGTACACTTAGCGTGTAAGTGCCATCTAAACTTGTAATGGTTCCTGTTCCTGTGCCTTTAATCTGCACTGTGGCACCGGGAATTGCTTCTCCGGTTTTTCCATCGGTAACAGTACCTGTAAGGCTTGTTTTTTGGGCAAATAAATTGCCGGTCATGGAAATAAACAATGCCAGATAAAGCATTACTCTCCACATTTTACTTTTCATCCCGTTCATTTCGAATATTAATTTTTAATTAGCATTTTAGTTTTTGAACACTTCTGAACTCAACAAAAGTATGTTCTAATTTTGTTGAACAGCACATGCAAAACGACACAAAAAGAGATGGTGTTTGAAAACTAAATAAATGCAAAAACGCTTAAGGGCTTGAATGTTAACACTTGTGTCGAAAAGCATGAAGGCTGTTTTTTATTTTGAACAATAAAATGAATGATTAACTTCGTACGTATAAATAATGTGATGAATGATACGAAAGGTTCTTCAGGGATTAATAATTGTTATAGGATGTTGTTTGTGTCCGGTTTGGCTTTGGGCTATGCCGCCGGAATATTTTTCCGATAACGGTGACAATCT
>QKHT01000221.1 GCA_003249935.1 Bacteroidota bacterium | reverse complement strand
ATGGGCAGAAGTTCGCAAATGGACGCAATTTCAAAGTTTACCCAATCTTTGGCGTATTGTATGGTGAAATGCTCATTTCCATCCTTTACCGTAATGGAAGCCACTCCTTCTTTGAAAGGGAAAAGGCTCACTTCGTGCCCCGAACTGGTAACGGGATTCAGCGGGTGTTTTTCAAACGGACCCAATGGGTCTTCTGCGATGGCCAGCCCACCACCAACCCAAACCGGATTGGGACGGTTAAATGCCGATTTATAATAAAGGTAGATTTTACCATCGTGCACCAACGGATACGGGTCGTGAATGGCATACTGATCCCACGAACCTTCCGGACCATTGGGAATTACTTTAATGTTGGCTGGTGTCCACGGCCCATCGGGAGAATCTGCGCAGGATACTGCGACAGGGCAATAGTCCCCCTTTTTTCCACTGGCTTCCTCAAAACCCTGATAGTATAGGTAGTATTTACCTTTCCATTTAAGAATATCGGCCGTTGAAACCGAACGCCAACCCACATTCGGTTTTGGCGGACGAGGAATGGCCACACCCTCTTCCTTCCAGGTAAAACCGTCCTCGCTGGTGGCATACCAAATCTCACAAAGATCCCAGTCTGTCGACGGAATGGTATCGTTGCACTTATCTGGTCCCAACGGAATCGTTGGCGTATTTCGGTAAGTATACCAAACGTAGTATTTCCCGTTTTCGAAAATGATTTTAGATGGGTCGCGCCGCGAAATTGTTCCGTCATGGCCATGATAGTCAAATCCCTTCAACTCCGTGTATTTAAACTGAGAGTACAACTCGTTGTTGCGGGGATGGATGGCACTGTAGTTTTCAAAGCTACGCTTCATGGCAGCGCTTAATTCCCTGTTTTTAGTTTCTTTAGTAACGATGTACGGAAAAGGCGGCTGCGGCGTATGCTTTACAGAACAGGCACTTAGAAATACACCCAACCAAATTAATCGATAATTCTTCATTTCGATCGACTTAATTATTTTTTAAAATGCGTCTTAATTCTTCCAGATGATTTTGATACACGCCTCGTGGCGTTGTTTGGTGGCTTATTGCCAGACTGGCAGCATAACCTACCAATTCTCCCATCATGCCGGTGGTACGCATTACCCGGGTTGAACCAAAAGCCACATGAGTAGCACTGATGTTTCGTCCGGCCATGTAAAGGTTTTCAATATTTCGCGAGTATAAGCAGCGATAAGGAATCTGATAAGGCTTGAAGCGTTTGTGCTCGGTGCTGGTTAAAAACTCCTGCCCCGGGAAATACTTTGAGTTTTCAGGATCAGGAAAATGCAAATCGATGGTCCATGTTCCGGTTACAAATCCGTCGGGTTGTGTCGGAATGGTGGCATCGCAATCCATTTCGGTAAAGATGTAATCGCCCATCAAACGGCGCGATTCGCGTTTTCCGCTGATGTAGGCTACCCAATCCAGTTTGTAGTTTGCATATTTTTGCTTCACATTATTTTTCAGGTACGACCAGTTGCCGTACACAGCCCTGAAATTATGGTCGCGAATCTCTTCGGCTTCAGTAATGGGATCGAAATTGCTAAATCCGGTTTCCCAAAACCATTCCGAAGTTGGCGAATCGATGAAATACTTGTCGGTAAATTGTAACGCCCATGGTGTAACCGGGAAGTTGGATGGTGTGCCCATGTCCGATGAGTGCCACATGTTGCTTGAACCAAGTACAAAGCGGTCGGCCTTTTCGGGAGCCAATGGTTCGTTTGTTTCGGCTTTACTCTCGCGTCCAATACGGTAATCGGCTCCGGCAAGGTAGCCAACGCTGGCATCGCCGGTACAATCGGCAAACAGTCGGCCTTCGACACGGGTTTCCTGATTGGTTTCGATGTTGCGGGCAACGACTGCCTTTATTTTTTTACCGTCCATTTCGACACCAACGGCGTGCATGTTCAGGAATAAGGAAATATTACGCTCCATTTTTACGATGCTTTCCTTTCGGTCGTCACCATACAATTTACCATCGATGTTGGCATTCTGCGGATCGCCATTATCGAGCTCGCGTACAATACGACCCAATGTTGGATATGGATTTCCCTGATCGACTTTTCCCATTAAATGAACCCGGATTTCGGAGCTGTTGTTTCCGCCCAGTACCGGACGATTCTGTATCAGGGCAACCGTGAGTCCGCTGCGTGCTGCTGCCACCGACGCACAAATGCCGGCAACACCGCCACCAACCACCACCAAATCGAATTTGCGATCCAGTTTTTTTATTTCCGAAGTGCCAAGCAGTTTTTTTCGCCACTGGCTCATGGTCGTTAAATCATTGGGCGGCATTTCGTTTTTATCCTGTGTAAGGAATATGGCATCACAACGTCCGTCGAAACCGGTTAAGTCCTGAAGTTCGAATTTTACTTCCTGATTTTTGTCGATGCGAACTGTTCCGCCCTCAACCCATTTCCATCCTTTTTCGCCCGAAGCACCAAATTCGCGCGAATAATTATCGCCAATTTTTAACATAAACTTGCCGGGACCAATGGGGAAGGGTGCCCAGTCTTTGGTTCGAACCCACACGTTGTAAACACCGGCTACGGGAATAGAAGCGGTGGTACCGGCATTGGCAACCGGAGTTCCCAAACCATGAGCCAGCAGATACGACGAACCCATCAGATCGGTGTACTGCTGATCGACCACCCAACCACCTTTGTTTTTAAACGATTCGGTTTCGATAAGCACCGACTTTTGAGCCTTTGCTGTAACTACAACAATAAGAAATACGACAATCAACCAACACTTAGCAGCAAAAAAGTTTAAAACGGGAAAGCGATTTTTATCCATAATTTTAATATTTACTTTCAAATATAAGCCGTTACCAAAGAAATACTTTTACAAAGAGGTATACAGATGCGAAACAAAATAATGAACAAGATATAACATTAATTATCTACCAGTTATAAAACAGGAATAAACTTTAATTCAAATTCTGAACAACCACAGCGGGTTCAGCCAAAACACAAATATCGAAGAGTCATTCGGATAAAAACATCGCTAAATCACATGTATTACTAAAGAACAACGTGAACCCCACAGTTTTTGCACCCAAAAGATGAATTGATAAAGAATTACCGCACCATATTGAAAGAGGTGTATTTATTTTTATAATTTTGTCGTAAATGAATGTCGCCAGCACACACCCGCAAGGTTGATTGTAAGCTGAAATAATACTATTGGCAGAAAACAGATGAGTAAACAACGATTAAAGGCTTTACTAAAGTTGGTAGAAACAACTTTTGGAAGAGGAGATTCGCATCTGTGGAAAAACCGTGATTACGAAGAACTGAGTTTTGCAATCCTTCAAAAAACAAAGATTTTAATTAGTGCGGCCACTTTAAAACGTATTTTTGGCAAAGTTAAAACCGATACCAATTACACACCGCAGGAATCGACAGTAAAAGCACTTTGCGATTTTTCGGGATATACCGACATTCGCAATATCGATCATCAACCACAAAAAGCTCGCCGTCGTTATTATTACATTGGTATTCTGGCCATTGCCATTACCGGAGCAGGGCTAATTTTAAACCTTTTTATGCACAAAACCACCACCTTTGGTTCAACCATTAAACTTATAAAAACCGAAGGCTATTGCCCTTTATCAGCCGGTTTTTCAATCGATAACGTCGAACAAAAGAACGAACCAAAGTTGTATGTCGATTTTGGCGATCGCACCAAACAAACATTAGTAACGCAAAACGGACCATTGACACATTTTTATGCCTATCCGGGTATTTTCCGGGCAAAACTAATCGACCAAAAGCGCATCATCCATCAAACCGCGCCAATTTTGGTTCAAACCAAAGGATGGCAGGCCTTTGCAAGTTATTTTGAACCGGAGAAAAGTGAACGTTACTACCCAATTCCTCTCGATATGGTACGACATAACAGCATCATTTCAGTAACGCCACGGATTCTGGCCTCGTTGGGAATAGACACCACCGAAATAGTCGTATTGCGCATGGACAACTTTAAACCTTCGAACCTCACAGCCGACAACTTTGATTATGAAGCGGTTGTAAAGAATTGCGAATTTTGGCCGGCCATAAGGTGTTATTCTATAATCGTATCTGTTGCAGGCACAAAAGGCAAAGTGGAGTTTAAACTGGTTGGCGAAGGATGCAGCACTTTTGCTTGGTATGTACTGGGCAACGAATTGTGTTCGGCCTGTGACAGCACGCTCAACAACCTGATTTATGACCGTAAAAACTGGCTGAATATCGAAATTGTAAATAGAGATAAAAAGGTGGTACTTTACTTGAACGGGAATCCGGTTTTTGAACACGAATACACCGAAAGTCTAGGCAATTTGGTTGGAACCACCATTGCGTTTCATGGGTTGGGAAGCATTAAAGGCATTCAACTTTACAGCCAAACGCATGAATTTGCCAAATTAGCTTTCGAATAGCCTTTCAATAGCCTGATTAAACAGGCCGTTAGATTTCAAACCGTTAAATGTTCGACCAAACTCAACCGGTTCGGCCGCCCCGATTTATAAATCGTAAAGGTTTTTGTATTCCACAAAAACAGGCATTCCGTTCAGCCCCTTCTTATTTCAAATTTAGAAATATCGATGTATTACTTCCCTTCCTGCACAAAAAAACCAAATAATTCGATTATAAAGCACACAAATTCAATAAAAAACCGAATCAATGCGGTTGCAGGAGGATAAACCTACCTAAAAACCGAATGAATGCGGTAAAAAACAGGATTAATCCTGCAAAAAACCGAATGAATGCGTTTGCAGGAGGATTAATCTACCTAAATGCCGAATGAATGCGGCAAAAAACAGAATCAATTCGATTGCAGGAGGATTAATCTACCAAAAAACCGAATCAATTCGGTTTTTTGGTACCCCCTCTAATAGTAACAATTCTAAATAAGGAGCAATTGGGGTGCGTTATTTCACCATTATCTTTTGCGTTTGCACGTTGTATTGGTCGGCAATGGTTACAAAATAGAGTTGGTTGGCGGCAAATAGGGCGCGATTCAACGTTAAATAGCCGTTGGATACCAATGCCCTGTAAATGGTTCTACCCGAAACATCAGCCACCGTAACTATGGCATTACCACCAAAACCAGCCACTGTAAGATTCGTTGATTTTAGCGGATTGGGATACACCGACCAACTGTATTTGGCTGAACCGGTGGAAGCCATATTGTTGGCCACACTGGCTGTATCGGCAGGTTGAAGCACACAACGGCTGTCGAAGGTGTTATCGGTTTTGTATTTGGCAGCTATGGTTGCAGTAGGTGGTGCCGTTTTAAAATAGAGTGCTGTAGCGGCATTCCAACCCAAAAAACGGTAATTTTCCGGAATCAGGTTCTGCGAATTACACGCTTTACCATATCCATGTTTTCCATATCGCAATTTACACAATTCCGCCCATCTTGGTTTTTTCTTAATCAAAGTGCCGGGTCATTCGTCGAAATAGAGCACGACTTTCATCACATTGTCGCGGTAGTTTGCCACAATATCATAAGCTTTTTGTGCTTCGGACCAATGAAAACGGTGCGAAATCATGCCTTCCATACTGACATTCCCGGACGAAATGGCATCGATAGCGGCCTGATCGCAATGATTTTGACGGCGTACGTTTTTTATTGTAATCTCTTTTCGCCGCATTAAATCGGCCTGAAAAGCCCAGTTATCGAACTCAGGTATACCGATAATCATGAATGTACCACCCGGTTTAAGTGTATTAATAGCCTGATCGGCGGCTTGCTGCATACCGCAACAATCAAACACAATATCTTGTTGCAGAGGCAGGGCATTGTTAAAAACACTAATTACATCTTCTGTTAAGGGATTAACGACCATATCGGCCCCTTGCGCCAAGGCTAAGGCACGGCGGTTTGCAAGCGGTTCGGACACAAATACCGAAGCGGCACCCCGCATTTTTAACGATTGAAACACACACATACCAATAGGACCGAAACCTAGTATACCAATATGTTTTCCGGCTACATCGCCCGCCGACAGGGTACTGTATATGCCAATAGACAACGGTTCAACCAACATACCCTCGTCGAAACTTAATGGGTCGGGCAACAAATAGCAGTTGCGCTCCGGCATTACAATATAAGGTTTGTTACACCCTTCGAGCTGCCCCGGACATCCTAAAAACTTATTGTTTCGGCAAGTATGCGGCCGGCCTGCCAAACATTGGTCGCAAGTACCGCACGACACCGACGGATCGACCGATACACGGTCGCCCACTTTTAATCTCGAAACGCCGGAACCAATGGCTTCAACCACCCCGGAAAATTCGTGTCCTATTACAAAAGGGTACTTTACAACCTGAACGCCTATTTTACCATCGCGGTAGTAATGGATGTCGGAACCGCATACACCCACTGATTTTATTTTAATACGTACATCATCGGGGCGTTTGACTATTGCTTCTTCGCAATCAATGGTACCTAAAAGATGAATTCCTTCGAGAGAAATGGCTTTCATAATGACTTCATTTGATCAATTTGTTAGGAAACAAATGTACTTAAAAGTGCGCCAGGAACAAAAATATCGGATGGCAGAAATGGGAATTTATACACAATACACACAGCCAAAAACATAAAAATGAACGCACAAAAACTCTATTTTCTAAATTACAATAGTTTATTAAACCCTTATTACACATCGATTCTAAGCACATTACAGAACGTGCAAACCTTTACAAATTACAATATATAAGCCCATTAAGTTATATCGCATGTCGCATATCGAATATCGTATGTCGAATATCGAATATCGAATATCGAATATCGAATATCGAATATCGAATATCGAATATCAGGCAAACGATTGAATTTGTCAAATGCTGCTTTGTGACTCACCTGATACCATGTATAAGCGGCCGCAAGATGTTCAGATACGCCTAACTTAAATCCTTCGCGTTTTGCCGCAACTTGCCACAAACCCACGACATCTTTTATCGAACCCATATTTACCGAATTCCAATGGTGTATTTTTGAGTACCACAGAAAAAAAGTTTTCGTGATGCGATCCCATACTCACAAAATAACGAGCCCCTACTGATTTATACAGCTTCATCAACGCTTCGGGATTCCAACGTTCGGCACGCCACAATGGAATAAGATCTTTGCACCCAAATACCCATGGATGACCATAATGTTCTAAATGATATTTATAATCAGTACTCCCCTCTTCGTTCATTTTTTTCGCGTACCAATCTCCCATACGCGGTACGGCCTGAGGTCCGCAGTGCGACCAAATTCCAGACTTAGCATCGCGAAACCAATCGGGATACTGACAATTCCGCAACGACACATTCGTAGAATCGATAGTCTGCGCCGACATATGCAGGGACGACAACAAAGCCCCTATCGCAACAAACCAACCTTTAAACCTATTCTTTTGTCTTTTTTATGAACCATAATCGATATAAGTATTCCAATTCATAATTTATGGCTGCAAAATAAACCCTGTTTTTTACTTGCAAAAGGGAGGAATTAGTGTATTTAGCCGGGTGAAATTATGAATAACCCGCAGTGAATGTATTGAACCGCGAAAAGTTATAAAAGAAAATAAAAATTGACGCAAGCAAACATTTATCTCATCGACAAGCACAATACAGGGCAAATTGCATAGGAATAATACAACACAACAAAATTGAATTTTATGATATAATTTATTTGCCCCCTAAATACACAGGCATTTGTGGCCGTTTAAAAACAAAAAGGACACTTAACTTTACAACATCATAAAACAGCGGTGCACATTACCGCATACAACTTAAAAAGAGCAAAAAGTAAAGACACTTATATTGGTAGTAGAAGTAAAAGTAGATTAAAATCAATTAAAAAGAGGATCGTCACAACGTTCCTCTTTTTTTGTATCATTCTCCCGGGCAAAAATCACCAAAGGTGGTATAAAATTACCTTTCCTTTTTACGCAAAGTTTCGGGCAACATAACCCTTCATATCAATACGACAACGACAGATCGACCGACCCCTCGCCTCCGCCACTCTCCAAACCCAATTTCCAGGTACCGACACCGGCTGTAATGGTTGTATTAACATCAAAATGGCCCGACGACGAAAAAGTCCGCGAAAAAGCTCTGGTATTATTTGGTTTTGCAACGTATATGGTAACAGGCCCCCGGACTATTGTCACCGAACCACTTAAAAAAAGCTGTTCCACATCGGTTCCCAAAACAATATTTACAGAATGGTTCGAGGAGGAACCAAAAGGCTCACTCAATTTTACACTATTGGCATCGTCGGGTGTACAAGCCATCATCCATGATAGCGACAACAGTATGGCCAACGAAATGAGTTTATCCGATTTTATTTTCATGCTGATAGCAGTTTATTATTAAAGTAAAAATATATCAGTTTCAAATGTAACAAAAAATGAAACAAACCGAATGACTAAGCAAAATAAAACGTAAAGACACAACGGCCAATTGCCTAAATAACCTCGAATGTAAAACGACCCATCGATACTAATTTACAATAGATAAAACAAAATCATTTTACACAAACCAAACAGTAAAATGTGTATTGCAAAAAGATAAATCATTAAATATCTTTGACATTCGAAACAAATTTTTCGGAGCGAAAAAGATAAATACAAACAAAATCCCTCAATGGCAGCGAACAATATACACAGTATATGGAAGTTCAGAAACAATATTAATATTCTGTTTATGCTCTGTTGCTTTTGCCTTGCATTACCGGCAGGAGCTCAAAATGACCGTGCGGTATGGATTATGGCATCAGAACCCAACGGGCCACTGCCGGTTCTGTTTCATAAGTTCAACATCGATAAAGCGGTTAGCAAAGCCACCATTACCATTGCTGCGCCCGGCTATTTCGAAGCATGGCTCAATACACAACGTATTGGTAACGATGTGCTCCATCCGGCACAAACAAACTACGACGATTACACGCTCAGCGCACAATACAGTATTACTAAACTACTACAACCCGGTTCGAACCAAATAAAAGTTTACCTTGGCAAGGGCTGGTGGAACCAGGATAGTGTGTGGCACAAGGGTATGAACTACGGCTCCCCGGTACTATGGGCCAATATCACCATCACTTTTACCGATGGCTCGACCAAAAACATACCCACAAGCACCCTATGGCAATGGGTAAGCGGACCAATTTTACAAAGCAACATCTACGCCGGCGAAGCATTCGATGCGCGATGGAGGTTTGCGAATAACAAATTGAAACCATGCATCGTGGCCCCGGTATTTCCACCACGCATAATCCCCCAAACCATGCCGGCCGAGCAGCGGATTACCGAAATAAAAACCGCCATGATTACAAATCCGGGTAAAAACATCTATCTTTTCGATTTTGGCCAGAACCTTACCGGTTGGGTAAAATTAAAAATTAAGGGTGAACCGGGACAACACCTTACCATACGATTTGCCGAAGCAGCAGATAGCACCGGCAATGCCGACTTTACCAGTACCGGATTTTTTGCCACACGCGTAGTACAAAGCGACGAATACATTTGCAACGGACATGGTACCGAAATATGGGAACCAAAATTCACTTATCATGGCTTTCGATATGCCGAAGTAACAGGACTAAGCAAAAAACCGGGAAGGGATTTACTCACGGCCATTGTGGTACACAACGCATTAAAGCCCGCCGGCCGTTTCGAATGCAGCAATGCACAAATAAACCGGCTGCACGAAATGAACCTGTGGACCATTAAAGCCGGAATGCATGGTTTGCCGGTAGATTGTCCGCACCGCGAGCGGTGTGGTTGGACCGGCGATGCCAACCTGCTGGCACCTTCGCTGATGGCCAATTTCGACGGCGAAGCGTTTTTTAAAAAATATGTTGGCGATATGATTTCGTCGGGACGCAAAACAGAACGCGAACTGGCTTTTGGCTCCGATTTTTTCGACCGCCGCATAACAACCAAACCGGCCGGAATACCTACAATGATAGCACCCGGCCGCCGAACCAGCGGCATTGCCTCGCCCGAATGGGGCACCGCCATTGTCCAAATCCCATATCAGGTTTACAGATATTACGGCGATACGACCATATTAAACACCGCATACCAAAACATGCAAATCTGGGTTAAATATGTGGCCGATACCTGCGGTTTCCCGATTGTGAAACACGGTTTGGGCGATTGGTGTCCACCCGGCGGTAATACCAGGCGCGAATGTCCCATTTCGCTGAGTTCGACCGCTTTTTATTACCACGATTTAATGGTTATGTCGAAAATTGCCCGTATTCTGGGTCGAACCGGCGATGCCACCAACTACCAAAACAGTGCGGCATTGGTACGAACCGCATTTAACAACCTGTGGTTCAACCAAAACAGCTATGGTTCGCAAACAGCCAACACACTGGCATTGGCATTCGGTTTATGTAATGAACCCGACCGGGCCGCCGTGGCCGCCGGTATTGCAACAGATATTAATCAACACGGTTTTATTACCACAGGCATTTTCGGATTGGCGCAGATACTAAACGTATTGAGCGAAAATGGCGAGGCTGCTAAAGCGTTTTGGGTGGCTAACAAAAAGGGGTATAATTCGTTCGAATATATGTGGCAGCATTACGGTGCCACCACCATGTGGGAAGTACTACCGGTAGACGATTACTACGACAATCCCGCCAAAAACGACGGCAAACGCTCGCTCAACCACCCCATGAATGCCACCACCGAAACATGGATGCACGAATGCATTGCCGGGCTTAAACCGCTCGAACCTGCATACCGCCGATTGACCATAAAGCC
>QKHT01000218.1 GCA_003249935.1 Bacteroidota bacterium | reverse complement strand
TAAACGGTTGCACAGTCGATATGGCGATAGCCAAGTTCAATAGCGTTTTTAACTGCCGCCGAAACTTCTTCGTGCGAGTTTTTGTCCGAACCAAATGTGCCTAAACCAATTGCCGGAATTTTGTCTCCTGTACGGAGAGTTTTAAACGGAACCAATTTTGGATCAATTCCTTTTTTTGTCGTGTTCATTATATTGTAATCTAAATTATTAATTAAACCTAATTAGTCGGTAATCACTTTGTGACCCTTCATTGCAAAGAATAAAATAAATGCAAACAATGGAATTGGTACCAGAAAACCCACCGACATTGAATAATGGTCTGCAACCGCACCCATCAAAGCCGGGAATATTGCACCACCAACGATTGACATGATTACGAATGACGAACCTTTTTTCGTCTTTTCTCCCAAATCTTTAATTGCCAATGCAAAAATTGTTGGGAACATAATCGACATAAAGAAGAAGGTAGAGAAGAGTGCAACTACTGATAGCATGCCAAAATTGCCACTTACAACGGGAAGCATGGCAATACATAGGAATGAGTAGATGGCCAAAAGACGGGTCGGTTCAATAAATCTCATTATCCAACTTCCAGAAAGTCTGCCGATAAAGAAGAGCGACATGCCACCCAATCCAAGCATATATCCTGCGGATTCCTTTGTGATATTAAGCTCATTTGCCGGATCAATCAAAAAGTTAACAAAAAAACTGAATATGCCTGTTTGCGCAGCTACATAACAGAATTGTGCAAATACACCATACATAAGATGTTTGGTTTTAAATAATGATTTTGGAGCCGCTGCCGAACTTGCTGATGCATCACTGATACCATGTGCCGTAGCTACATCGTCTTCGGTTATTTCCGGAAGTTTAACAAATACATATACGATAGCAATTATTAAAACTACAATACCAATTCCGGCATATGGTGCAATCATTGAATCGAGATTGGCATTTGCCGATGCCTGTTCACTGCCACCCAAAATAAAGTATGTAGCGAAAATCGGACCTACAATCCATGCAAGGCCATTAAACGATTGAGAAAAGTTGATGCGCCGTTCAGCAGATTCTTTGTCACCCAATTTGGTTGTATATGGGTTGGCTGCTGTTTCAATGGTGGCCAATCCTGCACCCAAAACAAAAAGCCCGATAAGAAACATGTAAAACGATTGTGCGATAGATGCAGGTACAATTAAAAATGCACCTGTGGCAAAGAGTAAAAGACCTAAAATGATCCCTTTTTTGTAACCAAATTTTCTGAGAAAATATCCTGCAGGTAGTGCCATGGTAAAGTAGGCCATGTACACCGAAAATTGAATCAATCCCGATTCGGCTTTCGATATTTTTAATACCGATTGAAAGTGGGCATTAAGTACATCTAACATACCATGTGCCATCCCCCAGAGGAAAAACAATATGGTTATGAGGATAAATGGGATTAAATTTTCTTTAGTTGTTAATTTGTGTTTTTGCATTACAATGATTTTGTTTGTTTTTCAATATCCCTACATCGAAGGTGTTACACCTTTTTTGAGTAAAATGTTGCCATATTTAGCCGTTTCACCGGTCATTACTACGGCATAAGCGTTGCGTGCACGATCGTAAAATGCAAAACGATCAATACGATCAATGGGGGCCACATCGGGGTTGGTTTTGTGAATGGCTTTTAAGTATGCCTCTTCAACTTTTGGATCCAGTGTGTCGCCTTGTACGGCTGCCATCATGGCAATTGGCTGCGGAACATATGAGTCGAGTTCGAATAGAGGCAAAATGGCTTCAAGAAGAGCGTCTATTTTTAATCCGTCGGCTCTTAATACGTTTTTGTTGAACGATTCGCCCGGAAAATGCGCGTCGGCAAAGATGATTTCGTCGCCGTGGCCCATGCGTGCCATTACCTGTAATAACTCGGGACTAATTAATGGTGAAATTCCTTTAAGCATAATATTTCTATTTAAATTAATAATGTTTATTGCACACGTGTGTATTTATTGCTAAAAAAATTAGAACGATTCTCTCTCAATAATTTTTGCCGAGACCATAATACTTTCACTTATATCCCAGTTGTCGTTTGTTAACCGTTTCATAATTAATTCAAAAGATTTTGTTGCAACTTCCTTGTCCGGTTGAACCACCGCCGAAATATTGGGTTGTATAACTTCCATCGAGGGGTTTTCACCAAATCCGATAAGTCCAACATCGGTTGGTATTTTTAATCCCATCTCGTGCATTTTTGCTATTATTCCTAATAATAGGTTGTACGAATCGCATATAATGGCATCCGGCTTATTTTTCAAATCAAAAAAAAGTGTTGTAGCAGCACTTTTGCCTTCTTCTACGGCAAAACTCTTGTCGGCAATAAATATTCGTTCGTATCCCAGTTGATGTTGTTTAAGCGCATCTTTATACCCACGCTGCCTTTCGCGGTATACATTTAGTTTCGAAGTGCCACTTACATGCGCTATTTTTTTATACCCCTTTTTTACCAAAAGCTCTACTACATCGGTCATTATTTCATAGTTATTCACAATGACCTTGGGTACATTAATATCGCATACCCTGTCGAAAAAAACTAACGGAATTTTGTATTTCTTTAATTCCATGAAATGGCGTCCATTAGTAGTTTCCATTGAAACAGAAGCTATTACGCCTGCAATGTTGTTTTGGATAATGGTGTTTATAATCTCTTTTTCCTGCTGAACACTTTCATTAGTCTGAAAAATTGATACAACATAATTGTTCTGGTTGGCCAAATTGGTAATGTGGCTAATAATGTTGGAAAAAAATTGGTGATTAATGTTGGGAACTATTATTGCTAATACATTGCGGATGCTGCCCCTTAAATGTAGAGCACTCATATTTACCTGATAACCATGTTTTTCGGCGTAGTCTACTATCATTTTCATGGTCTCAGGGTTTACGCGACTGTCGTTTCGTAAGGCCCTCGATACCGTAGAATGATGTACATTCAGTGCTTTGGCTATGTCTTTTATGGTTACTCTTGTATTCACGCTGTGTTTTGTGCGATATGAATAATGATTAAATACACACGTGTGCAATGTTACACACTTTTTTTTGAACCACAAAAAAAAAGTGGTTTTTTTTGTTATAAGGAATGATTTTACTTAAAGGGTAAAAGATGAAAATGGATGGTTGCATGTAAAAACAACAACTACCCTGCATGGTCATACAGGGTAGTTGTGATACGGTCATGTTATCCCGGTGTTACAATATAAATTTGTCCGGTATTCTTACACCTTTTTTTATAACCACCACACCATCTCTAATGGTGTACAGGTCGTGATTGGTGTCAGCAAGGTGTTTACCACCCGTTATCTGTACGTCGTTACCAATAATTACATTTTTGTCTACAATACAGTTTTTTATGAAACAACGTTCGCCTATACCAATAATGTTTCCTTTGTTGTCCGGATTGTTTATCTCTTCCAACGGCTGGTATTTGTCGCTGCCCATCAGGTACGAATTAACAATGTTGGTGTATTTACCAATGCGCGAGCGAATACCAATAACCGAATGTTCTATTTTATTGGCCATAATAATACATCCATCCGAAATAACCGATTTGTCGATGGTGGTACCGAGTATTTTGGAGGGCGGGAGCAACCTGGCTCTGGTGTATATTATTTTAGTGTTATCAAACAAATTGAACTTGGGAATATCATCTGTGATCTCCAGATTGGCTTCGAAAAACGACTCGATATTACCTATATCGGTCCAATAACCTTCGTATTGGAAGCTGTAAACATCCCGTTCCTCAATAGCTGTTGGTATAATCTCTTTACCAAAATCCTTGGTGCTTTCGTCGGCCATTAGTTTTATCAACAAATCGCGGTTAAAAACATAAATACCCATCGAGGCTAAGTATTCGCGTCCTGCTTCCTTCATATCATTGCTTACGGCCGATTTCCATTTTGGCAATAATTCGGCAGCTGGTTTTTCAATCCATTCGCGTATAAAATTCTTTTCATCGGTTTTAAGTATACCAAATTCGGGGGCCTCTTTAGCTACAACCGGCAGTGTTGCTAATGTAATTTCTGCACCACTGGCTACATGTGCATCTATTAGCTCATTAAAATCCATTTGGTAGAGTTGGTCGCCCGACAGGATCAGTGCATACTCAAACTCGTAGTTCATAAAGTGGTGCATACACTGCCTTACCGCATCGGCTGTGCCCTGAAACCATGTGTTGTTTTTTGGCGTTTGTTCGGCCGCCATGATGTCGACAAATGCTTCGCTGAAATGACCAAATTGGTAGGTATTTTTAATATGTTTATTCAGCGAAGCCGAATTAAACTGGGTAAGAACAAAAATTCGGTCGATATCCGAGTTTATGCAGTTCGAAATCGGAATGTCAACCAGCCGGTATTTGCCGGCAATAGGAACGGCCGGTTTCGACCTACTGTCTGTCAGCGGGTACAAACGCGACCCCTGACCGCCACCTAAAACGATGGCCAAAGTTCTTTTCTTCATATTCATTTCTCTTATAATTGATATAATTCTATATAGTCCGATGCAGCTTTAGTCCACGAATGGTCGATCTGCATTATTTCCTTTCTTGTCTTTTTGAAATTCTTTTCGTCTTTGGCGTAGGCCAATGCACGTTCAATTGAATAGATGATATCCGAAGTTGAGCACTGGTCGTGACAAATACCAAATCCGCCATCACCTATATCAATCACCGTATCTTTAAGCCCGCCGGTGCGCCGTACGATTGGCATGGTGCCGTACCTGAGTGCATACATCTGGTTCAACCCGCATGGTTCAACCCGTGAGGGCATAAGTAAAAAGTCGGCCCCTGCATACATCATATGCGATAGTTTTTCGTTGAACCCGATATACGAGCAATAGTTCCCTTTAAACATGTGTTCGAGGTGAAGTAATCCGCCCTCAACGGCATGGTCGCCCGAACCCAGAATAAGAATATTGAGTTCGCGGTTTAACTGTGTAAGGCTGTGATAAACCACATCGGGGAGGAGTTCGGCACCTTTTTCGCCAACTAAACGGCCAATAAAGGTAAATAGCGGCTTCGACGGGTCGAGGCCAAATTCGTTGCACAACCAGGCTTTGTTTGCTTTTTTTCCGCTTTCTACGGTACGCACGTTAAAGTTTTTTTCGAGCATCGTGTCGGTTGCAGGATTCCATACATCTACATCTATACCATTGAGTATGCCACTGCATTTGCCTCGCTCATATTCCAGCAGATTTTCGAGCCCGTTCATGTTGTGTCGTATTTCGTCCATATAACTTGGCGACACGGTGGTTACCCGGTGGGCACTTTTTATCGCAGTGGCTAATGGGTTAATTGCATGGTTCCATTCGAGTATGCCATTATAGAACGAATGGAATGGCGGGAGATAATGCAGTCGGTCGAATCCGAACTGCCCCTGATATTGCCCGTTGTGGATGGTAAAAATGGTTTTTACGTGTTCAAACCGCCTGTAATCCCAAATTTTACTCATAAAAAACGGAATAAACCCTGTGTGCTGATCGTGGCAGTGAACCACATCGGGTGTGGTGTCGAGCATATTCATCCAGTTAATGGTGGCTACCTGAAAAGTAATGAACCGCTCGGTATCGTCGCCATACGAATAAATATTCGGGCGGTCGAACAACCCCGGAATATCGATCATACACAATTCGTAACCAAGGTTCAAACCTAATGGCGAAAGAACATTGAATGTAAAATTGTGCTGGCTTAACCGCGCCTGGCCTGTAAATATGACTTCAAACCGGTTTTCTCTGCTAAATTTGTTGTGGTAAAAGGGCATTACAACTTTGGTTTTGTGCCCCAGTTGGGCCTGATATTTGGGCAATGCACCCACAACATCGGCTAAGCCGCCCGCTTTGGCCGCCGGATAGCATTCGGCACTTATGTGTATAATTTCCATCATTTACTTCGATGTTTAGTTTATGTGTCGCTTTTAATTTTCTATTGATGTTAAAGATATTCATAAAAAACAAAAAACAAAATATTTGTGAGTATAAAAAGACAATTTTTTAACCTGAATGTCAGGTAGTTTGACGCTAAATCGGCATTGTTAATTTGTGCTGACATTTTATTCTGTTTTTGTGTATGTTTAACTTTCACATTTACAATTGTGTATCGTTTGGGGTGGTAGGGTCTGTTGTGGTAGGTGGTATGGTGGCCGATTCGGGTTGGCTGTTTTACCGGGTATGCCATATATGCTGCAAAGTCCGTTCAAACGCACCGGAGGGGTAATTGTGGTTCAGCCAAAAAACAAAGCCCGCAGTGTATTTTTACTTACCTGCGGGCTTTTGGCTCTGTTTTGTTGAAACGAATGTTACTCTACAATAAATTTTATGGTGGTTGAACCACCTGTTTTGGCAATGTATACGCCTGCCGGTAGATTGCGTACGTTGGCTGTGCCGTTTTGCAATTGAGTGCTTTGAACCATACGGCCCGAAATGTCGAATATGTCGATGCGCGAAGTGTTCCCTTGGTCGGTATCTGTATGCAAGGTGTGGTCAAATTGGTTATAATAGCCCCTGACCCGGGTTTTTGTGGTGTGGTTGCCAAGGTCAATATCGGCAATGGCTATGGCAAACAGTTTGTATGTCGGGGCCACATAATTCACAAAGTAGATGTATCCGTCGGCCACCACAGGTGTGGCACGGCTTGTAATGGTGGTTTCGCCATCGAGAATTATCGGCTCGGTATGTACCCCATCGCTAATGTAAAAGTTGTTGCCGGGGCCGGGGTTGCCATAAAATACAAAACGG
>QKHT01000031.1 GCA_003249935.1 Bacteroidota bacterium | reverse complement strand
GACGAGTGGGATCAGTATTCCATCCATGACCCGTATCCGCTGGTTCATGATGGAAAGATCTACATTTATTATAAATCCGACTTTGGCGAAAAACCCGATTTGGTGCGCATGCAAGGATTGGCCATTGCCGATAATCCACTCGGGCCATTCACTAAAAATCAACTAAACCCAGTAATTACTTCAGGACACGAAACATCGTTATTCCCTTTTAAAGAAGGTGTTGTCGCCTTGGTCTATAAAGATGGGCCGGAGCATAATACTATTCAGTATGCCAACGATTGGGTAAACTTTAAAATCGCTTCTATTACCGAACTGATGCCGTATGCGGCAGCTCCCTATGTGCCGGATGCCTTTACCAACACCAAAGATGGGCGTGGAATTACCTGGGGATTGGCGCATTTTATCAATCTCGGCGGAAAAGACAAATTCCACTCAATGCTTGTACGGTTCGACTGCGATTTAAGTCAGGATATGGACGATCCGGAAATGAAGGAACATCGTGTGAATCACGAACCCGATGTCTATTTCCGTCAAGGATTGAGTAAAAAACAGAAACAACGTATCGAAAGCGAAAACAACAAAATATCAGGAAAATAGCAACTACTAAAAAAAAATGAAAATTAGTCATTTACTTTTGGAAACCTACAATCCGATCGACTAAACGACATCGACATCGATTATTTTAATCGTGGAATTTATTGGTGTTCGACTTATGGCGCAGGGTATTTCAAAGGTATCGACCAATCGTTGACGGGGAAAAATTAAAAAACAATTTGGCTGGCAAGTAGATTGAAAAACATCGCACGGCCATCCTAATAAAAAATAAAAGATGAAAAGGAAAAATTATATGATTCAATGCGCGTCTGTCTTAACCCTATTTATGGGTAATGCAAATAGTCTCGACGCAAAAAAACAGCAAACGAGCTCATCAAACGTCCCAATGTGATTATTATCAATTGCGACGATTTGGGATACGGCGATCCATCGTGTTACGGCGGTAAACTGTTTCAAACACCCAACATCGATCGTATAGCACAAACCGGAATTCGTTTTACCGATGGCTATGTAAGTGCTCCGGTATGTTCGCCAAGCCGCCACGGGTTGCTCACCGGGGCATACCAACAACGCTTTGGGGTACAATGGAACCACGACACATGGGAAGTTAAAGGCGTCGAAGCCGGGCCGATAATACCTCTTGCCCAGAAACATATAAACTATGCTTTTTCGAATGCCGGATATGTTACCGCCATGGCAGGAAAATACAATTTGAGGGACTATCCAAAAACCGGATTCGATTTCAATTATTCGATTACTGAGTCGGGATGCAGCTATTTTCCAGACGAAAAAGGAAACTATACCGGAGTTGATGTTGTTCCGGGGCAAAAAACAAAAGAAAAACAAAAAGAAAATCTTTGGGGCCCTGAACGTCCGGGCGAAGAATACATTACCGACCGTTGTGGTCGTCAGTGTGTCGAGTTTATCGACAAAAACAAAGATAAACCCTTCTTTTTTTACCTGGCATTTAATGCGCCACACACGCCACTTCAGGCAAAAAAAGCACTTCAGCCCAAGGTGGCTCATATCCAATCGGAAGCCAGGTACTTTCTATTGACGAAAATGTGGGGCGTGTTTTGGATTATCTCGAAAAAAACAACCTGCGCGAGAATACCATCATTGTGTTTTTAAGCGATAACGGACCTGCTAATCCTATTCACCTTCGCATTCCCGAATGGTGGCCCGACAATTCGCCGTACCATCTTTTAGGACAACGTGGTCCACTTGGTGGATACAAAGGAATTATGCGCGAAGCCGGCATTCGCGTACCTTATATCATTAGTTGGCCTTCGCACTTAGAACAAGGTGCGGTTAGCAATAGTCCGGTAACTACACTTGACATTTACCCCACCCTTTGCGCTGCTGCCGATGTTAAAATACCAGATAGTACGATTATCGATGGCGTAAATCTAATGCCTTATTTAAGAGGTAATTACAAAGATGATCCTCATAAAATTCTTTTTTGGTATGCCAACCGTATGGGGGCTGCTCGCATGGGTAAATGGAAGTTTATGGTCGAAGACGACAAGTACTACCTGTTCGATTTAGAAAATGACATAACCGAAAGTACAGATGTGAGCAAGAAAGAACCGAAGATTATGCAAACGCTTTTCGAAGCATGGATTGGATTTCGCAACCAGATGCCTGCTTGCCGTAATCCATTTATTCGCCCAATCGATATTCCCGATCCGGCAGTTTTAAATTTGCCTATCATCGAGGGAAAATAGTACCGGTTCAATTAAAAAAACTGACTTTACCATATACTTTCGAATATAAATATGCAATAACAATGGGAAATATATTAAAGGTTGAACCGCCATTTGCACTGACATGACGTACGTCGACAATCTATATTCAGGCCAAGTGACATCAGAATTCCTGAAGTTACTAAAACGCCAGATTAATACTGAAAATAATAAAATAACTATCTTTCTGAAATAATAGAACATCTGATGACTGCAAAGAATTTTCAACTATTACTGATTGCTTCGGCAATTGCAGTAGCAGCACAAGCTCAAAAAGCCATTCATGTATATTCTACCGAAATACCGTGGCAGAGCGGGATAATAGAAAAGGAGACCGGAAAACTTTACTCAATTAATACGGCAATAAGTACGGCGGCTGCGGGCGACAGTATCATTATTCACCAGGGCATTTACCGCGAGAAAGTGACGGTGAACAAAAACAATCTGGTGCTTAAAAACTACCAAAACGATTACGTGTTGGTTTCAGGAGCCGAGGTGGTAAGCACTTGGACATCTTCAACCGGTATGGCATCGGGTGTTATGGAGGCCGATATTTCGAAATTCTCCATTGAAACACCATATACCCAATTGTTTGCAAACGGCAAGGCGCAAACAATGGCAAGGTACCCGAACAATACCACCGGCAATATGATGGAGCCGATGGATGCAAACAGTGGGTATGCCTTACTAAGCAGCCCTTATAAAGATGCAGGAACTACAGCGAATAGTTATGCGACATTTGTGGGTACACCACTTCCCGCAGTTGATTTAACCGGAGGGATATTCCGTGGTTTAACCGGAAAAATGCGCAACTATGTTTGGGGAACAATTACCGCAACTTCCGGAAACAAAGTCACGTTTAAGGCCACAAATAGTGGCGTTTGGAAAGAAG
>QKHT01000277.1 GCA_003249935.1 Bacteroidota bacterium | reverse complement strand
ACTTACGGATACAATCCGCATCCCAATTATCGTCGATAATTTTTTGCAATAATGGATAATTTTTATCTGTTTCGTTCAAATCGATGCGTTGTTGTTTCAACTCCTTTTTCAGTTTTACGATAATATCGTGGTAAGCCGGGTCGTTGTATCGGTTATGAAGCTCTTCAGGATCGTTTTTCAGATCGTAAAACTCCCAAGCCGGCGGGGTATCGCGGTCGATTCCTTCGTATTGTTTGGCCCAATAAAACTTACTGTAATCTGATTTTGGCCGATAAAAACTTCCATAATAGAATATTAACTTATAATCCAGTGTACGTATACCGAAATGGGCCGGCACATAATGGTGAATAATGTGCATCCAGTAACGGTAGTAAGTAGAGGTACGCCAGTTTACTTCGGGTTTGCCCTGAAGTGTATTTACAAACGATTTTCCCTGCATATACGCTGGCACTTTACCACCGCCGAGTGCAATCATAGTGGGTGCAAAGTCGGTATTGTTTATCAGCAAATCGGTGGTGCGACCCGGTTTAATCATTTTAGGATAGTGAACAATAAACGGCATACGCATCGACTCGTCATACATCCAGCGTTTGTCCTGCAAGTCGTGTTCACCCAACATCATCCCCTGATCGGAGGTGTAAATAATAACGGTGTTATCCCACAATCCCTCTTTCTTAAGATAGTCGAACAACCGGCCGAGATTATCGTCCACGCCCTTTACACACCGCAGGTATTTTTTAAGATAAGCCTGATAAGCAAGGTGCGTGTTTAGCGGACTATCTACGCTATCGCCAAGAAAATCCTCCACATAGTTGCGGTGCAGATTCCTGCCCGAAACCGAAGTACCGATATAACGGGTCAGGCTGTCGTTGTAGCCCCGGGTTCCCACCGAACCCCAGTAGGGCTGATTATATAAACTGGCAGGCTCGGGAATTTCGGTATTTGCCAGATAGTCCTCGTAACGGGGTGCATATTCGAACATGTCGTGCGGTGCCTTGTGGTGGTGCATCAGGAAAAACGGTTTGGTTTTATCGCGATGTTTAAGATACTCGATGGTTTCGTCGCAAATAATATCCGAAACGTACCCTTTGAATTTTACCTGATTGGCCGGCCATTCGCCTTTGCCTTTGGTATGAAACGAGGGATCGAAATATTTACCCTGCCCCGGTAACACCTCGTAAAAATCGAATGGTTTTGGCTCGGCTTCAAGATGCCATTTACCAATAATTGCCGTGGTATAGCCCAATTTTTTCATTTCCATGGGCAAATACTGATGCTCCGGATCCACATGCCCGTCTAAATCCAACGCGCCGTTGGTTTGCGAATACTGACCTGTAACAATACTGGCCCGACTTGGCGTACAAATAGAATTGTTGCAAAATGCATTTTTAAAAATAATCCCCTCATTGGCTAATTTATCGATAACCGGTGTGGGGTTTAATTTTGCCAGACGGCTACCATACACGCCAATCGCTTGCGAAGTATGGTCGTCGCTCATAATGTACAGTATATTTGGCTTTTGCGTTTTTTGCGCCAACCCAATTAAGGGAATTACCGCCAACTGTACTAATACTAAACTCTTCATTGTTTGTAATATTTAAATCTCTATGAAATAATTGTTGTTAAATCACCATTATTTTCTCGCTAAAACTACCCTTTTCGGTTTGAATCTTTAAAATATACACGCCCTTATTAATGGCTGAACCAAGGTTAAGTTCTAACATTCCGGTATTAGCCGATTTTTGGTTATACACGCTTTTGCCTTGCATATCAAACACTTTCATGCTTACACTTTTGGCCGAACCACCTACTGAAACTTTCCATATATTGGCTGAACCGGCGACGCGTGTAAGCACTGGTTTTGGCTGAACCGAAGCCATAGCGGTGGTGTTTTGAATGTATCCGATACGGAACACCACCGCACCAATGCCACCCGAATTGTTATCGGGAAATTCAACGTTGAGTGTATTTCGACCTTTTACAAGTAAGGATTTATCGAATGGAATTATCTTAGTAGAAGCATAATCCGACCCATCGTCGATACGCCCTACACAATCTTCGGCCGGTACCGAAATGGTTTTATTGTTAAGTTTAAAATTCATGACTTTATTTATGCCGCCTGCACGACTTACCCCTACGCGCATGTAGGCATAGTCGATAGAGTCGATATGGTCCACATAAACATAGGTATTTGAACTAAACGGAAAAGTTTTGGCACAAGAGGTGCCATACAAAGGCTTTTCGTCGACCAACAACGCCTGATTAATTGCGCTGTTATAAGTTACGGTAATCACCATCGCCTCGCGACCCAAAAGTTGCAGTCCATCGACTGTTGAAACGACCCCTTCAGTTAAATAAGGTGTAAAATCGGTATTGCGACCAAGGCGACGTACCGAAATTTCGCTAACATCCGTGGTAGGTAGGTTCAGCTTAAGTGGTTCAACCTTATTAGCCAAATTGTTAAGCACGATAATAAGTTTGTTACCATCCACAAAGGCATGGTGTTGTACATCTAAACTTTTGGTCAGTGACTTAACTCTACGCCCTTGAACGCCTTTAAAAAACTGATAAAAATGAATTAACTGCGACTCTTGCCAGTTGGTTTTATCGGTAAAATTGTTGGCCACCAACAACGATGAGTAGTATTTGGGATCCCATGCAAACGATTCGAGCAGAATAAACGGCACAGCTTTAAGTATGGTGTGCGGGTGGTTCATAAAAGCCATGGTGTTGGCAATGGCACTACTTACCATAATATAGTTGGAGATGGAACGACGTTTCATTTCGTACGTAAAACCACTACCCGGAAAGTATTTATTGGCCAGAAAATCGAGATCGGCCTCTTCGGTTTTGCTTATATACCCGCCATGCTCGCTAATAACCATAGGCACCTCTTTGCCATAATTGATTATGGTGTAATTGGGCACCAAATCCAGAACGCCTTCAATGGGTAAGCCCGACGACACCCTGCCGGTAAAATCGTTGGCATCGGCATTATAACCCAAATAATCGTACACATGGAACGAATAAAAATCGAGTTTTCCCTTGGTATTGTTTATAAAATCAGACAACCCCGAAAAGCTCGAATATTTCGCTTTGTAATAATAAGCGGTTGAACTACATGGCCCACCAATCAGTGTCGATACGCCTTCGTCCTTTGCTTTTTGCCAAACGGCCGTATGCAAATCGGCAAGCAGCGTTTTATCTAACGAATAATGGGGTTCGTTGATTAACTCGTAGGTGGCCGGACGGGTCCAATTGGTATAATTGTATTTGAGCAACCCCACGGCAAGTTCGGCGGCAGCGGCTGTGTTCGTTGGCAAGTTGCCATCGGTGCCAGCCAAAGTAGTGGTTACCTGCGGCATAAATGTGGGGTACGCATTGTGATTTTCGTGAAAAGCCACACCCAGATTACCCGGAAATGCTCTGCCAAAATCGGCACTAAACGTCCCGACCGAAGGGGCCGATTTGCTTTGCAAATAAGCCATATCCACATACCCTGGTCTTGCAGCATCTTCGCGCACATTGTTACCCCATTTTACCGCGCTATTTACCATACCCAAACTACGGCCAAAGTTCATCTTCAATGTTTTAAAGTAATTATCGGATCGTGTGGTATTGTTAATGGTCGATTCGAAATTTACCCCGCCGTGCGATAAGTTAAAGAACTTTTCGCGTTCCAGATTCAAATGTCCGGCAATAGAGGTACTCACCGAAGGATCAATATCTATCACCACATCCTGCCCGTAAACAGCCGATGCAAAGGAAATACACACCGTTACAATCAGCGACTGGTGTAATTGCTTTATCATTTTTATACTTATTAGATTATTTGTATTACAATTGACAAAAAGCCAAACCTATACGGTTCAACCAAAAACATATACAACTCGTAAAATAACTCAATTTAATATTAGCCATATATCAGAAACATGGTTGTATTACGGGGGTAAATAATTCACCCCTGATTCCGATCGTTAAATTTCACAAAAAAACTCCGGAGATGAACCGTGTCCATCAACCGGAGTTTCGAAATTATTTTTCAGTTCATCCCGCACCAATTGCATCAAAACCGTTCGCGCAAGGTATAGTGTGTATGCAGCAATTCGTGGGCTTTTTTACTATTGGGTGAACCGAGGTAGTTGGCATACAGAAGCTGAACCTCGGGGTTGTCGTGCGATTTGCGCAACGGCATACCCATGTCTTCGGCATAAATAGCCTCCATACGACGATTGCGAATTTCGGGACTGGTAGGAATCGGTTGTCCGCCACCACCAAGGCATCCGCCGGGGCATGCCATTATTTCAATAAAATGGTATTGATTGAACCGCTCGGCCGGAAGTTCCATGAGCTTGCGGGCATTCACTAACCCGTGTGCCACGGCACACCGCAACGTAACTCCATCGAGAAACTGCCATTCGGGCAACGGATTTTTTACTTCAATGGCTGCTTCGCGAATGCCTTCCATGCCCCTCACCGGCGTAATATTCAGCGCTTCGAATGGCACCTCGCGACCGGTAACCACTTCGTACACGGTACGCAATGCCGCTTCCATTACGCCACCGGTGGCACCAAAAATAGCTGCTGCACCGGTCGATTGCCCCATCAGTTTGTCGTAGGCCGATTCGGACAGTACGCCAAAATCGAGACCGGCTTGTTTTATCATAATGGCCAACTCGCGCGTTGTGAGCACATAATCTACATCGCGGTATCCGCTACTGCACATCTCGGGCCGGCCGGCTTCGTACTTTTTGGCCGTACATGGCATTATAGATACCGAAACAATCGACTTCGGATCAATTTTTCGTGAGGCGGCATAATATGTTTTGGCTAATGCACCAAACATTTGTTGCGGCGATTTACAGCTTGACAAATGGGATAATCGGTTCGGAAACAAATGTTCGATGTACTTAATCCAACCCGGCGAACACGACGAAATTACCGGTAGCTTTACATCGGCATTATCACCTGCAACGCTGCTTTTTAATCGGCCCAGCAATTCGGTACCTTCTTCGAGTATGGTTAAATCGGCTGTAAAATCGGTATCGAGTACGGTGTCGAACCCCAACTGCCGCAACGCAGTCACCATTTTGCCTGTAACCCGCGTGCCCGGTTCAAGCCCGAACTCCTCGCCAAGCCCTACCCTTACCGCCGGTGCCGTTTGAACGATCACGTGTTTTGTGGGATCGGCCAAAGCAGCCCATACCTCTTCGATATAGTTTCGCTCGACCAATGCACCTGTGGGGCAGTGATTTACACACTGGCCGCAATTGGTGCACACCACTTCGCTCATGGGTTTGGCCAAAAACGTCGAAATCTTCATTTTTTCGCCCTTATGTGCCACCGTCAGGGCATTTACTCCCTGAAGTTCGGCACAAGTACGCACACACCGCTGACAACGAATGCATTTGCTGTCGTTCTTTATAATCGATGGAGAATAATAGTCCACAGTGTACTTTTTCCACTGATTCAATTCCGAAAAATCCTGATTCAGTATTTTAAGATCGGCAGCAATTCGCTGAAGCTCGCATTGCCCGTTTTTGTAGCATTTGGTGCAATCGGCATTGTGTTCGGCCAAAAGCAGTTGTATAATATGTCGTCGGGCATTACGTACTTTAAGACTGTTGGTAACAATCGCCATGCCCTGCTCGGCCGGAGTGGCACATGCAGCGACTAATCGCTTGTTATGTTTCGATTCTACCACACATACGCGGCAGTTGCCCTTTACACAAAGGTCTTTGTGGTAGCAAAGTGTGGGAATATGAATACGTAGTTTTTCGGCCGCTTCGAGTATCGATTTTCCGGGTTGAACCTCGACAATCTGGCCATTTATGGTCAGTTGAACCTTGTTTTCCATTGTTGTGCCCTTTAAAAGTTAATAAATCATCTCTTCCCAAAAGTTTTCGACAATAGACGAAAAACTATTGGCTACCGATTGGCCAAGGCCGCATTTGGCCGTTAGTTGCATGGTTTCGGTGAGCAAAAGCAGCGTTTGAAGGTATTTTGCATTGCGTTCGCCGCGCTTTACCTCTTCGATGCCTTTGTGTAAAATCTGGCATCCTACCCTGCATGGCGTACACTGTCCGCACGACTCTTCACGAAAAAAATCGAGATAATTATTGAGCACATTGTACATCGACCGCGACGAGTTAAAAAGCATCATGGAACCACCCGTAGGCAGCGAAACACCGGTTAACCGCCCTTGGAATCCAATGGTGGTTTCGTCGAACTTTTTACGGGGCACCAAAAAGCCCGATGCGCCGCCAACCTGCACTGCTTTGGTATCGCCATCGCCAAATTCTTCGACAAATTGACTCAAACTCATGCCAAGCTCCAGCTCGTAAATTCCGGCAATAGGCGTATCGCCCGATACCGAAAACAATTTAGTACCTCGCGACGAGGCCACGCCCAGTTCTTTAAACCTAGCGGCACCATATTTAAAAATGGTGTAGGCATGAACCAAGGTTTCTACATTATTGACCACCGTGGGCATGCCTCTGAACCCGTAATCCGTTGGAAATGGCGGTTTGTTACGCGGCTCGCCCCGGTGCCCTTCGAGCGACTCGAACAAGGCCGTTTCTTCGCCACAAATGTAAGCTCCACTGCCTAAAAAAATGCGTACGTTAAAGTCCAAACCGGTTCGACCACAATACGCACCAAATTCGGCAATGGTTTTATTGAGTTGAGGTACAAGGTATTTATACTCGCCCCGAAGATAAATGATACCTTCCTTGGCTCCAATGACTCTTGCACAAACGGCCATGGCCACCAAAACTTTAAACGAAACGCGCGACAAAATCTCGCGGTCTTTAAACGTGCCCGGTTCGCCTTCGTCGGCATTACAAATCATATATTTTTCGATACCCGGTGCTTCCGAGGTCAGTTTCCATTTTAGCCCGGTCGGAAAACCGGCACCACCACGCCCCTTTAATTCCGAACTCACCAACGCGTTAATAATATACGTATTATCGTGGGCCAGAGTTTGGTCTAAAATCTCTTGCCAATCGTTCTCATCATTAAAAATAAGATCGATGCGTTTTAGTAATTGTTGTTCCATAGCGTTACGATTTAGCGGTTTTGAGATACGACTGCAAAATATCACGCACCTTTTCGGGTGTAAGATCGCTGTACACCTCATCGTTAACCAGCATGGCCGGCCCCTTGTGACACCAGCCCAAACAGTTGGTTTGCAACAATGTAAACACGCCATCGGGGGTGGTTTCGCCAATCTGAATTTTAAGCATCTCCTCAATGGCCGACAAGATTTGTTGCTTACCTTTCATGCTGCAAGTAATGGTTTTGCAGACACGAATTATGTATTGCCCCATCTTCTTATTTTCGAGAAACGAATAAAACGTAGCCGTACCATACACTTCGGCGGCCGATAGATTCATGGCTTCGGCGACTTTAATCATGGCATACTCAGAAAGGTACTGTTGCTGC
The DNA here is from genome assembly GCA_003249935.1 of Bacteroidota bacterium. Classification (GTDB taxonomy): domain Bacteria; phylum Bacteroidota; class Bacteroidia; order Bacteroidales; family UBA5342; genus SZUA-561. Next base: position 19,138 of record QKHT01000277.1, on the reverse strand, counting down.
TCCACCACGCCTTGCAGCACGGGCAGCAAATTTTCGCGATGGGTTCCTAAACGGGAAACCAAATCGGTAACTAAACTTTTTACGGGATCCATATTACTGACATTTAATTGGTTGAGCAATTAAAGAAATATTTCAGTAATAAAGTTAGTGGAATTAGTCAAAACAAACAAAAAAACTTTCGGCATGTTAACAAAACAGAAAACACGCACGCTTTTAATGCCCTTAGTTTATGGTTCAACCGAAAAAAAACATAGAAACACGCCGAATAATGCGGCTGACTTTACCAATTGGCCCCAAACACATTGGTAAGCGGATTGTTTTGGTTCGATTCTATTTTTCGGGCCAGACTCTGCACCGTTTCTTCGGAAACCAGCTTATATATTGCGGCCCTTATAGGTGCATACTTATGGTGTAATGGACATTGGTTATTTTCGTCGCAGGCCTTAAGGCCAAAACCACATCCCGAAAAGGTTCTGTCGCCCTCAATGGCCGAAACAACCACCAGCAGAGTAACTTCTGGGCTGGAAGGATCGAAAAAAAAGCCACCACCCTTGCCTTTTGCACTCAATATAAATTGCTGCTTTACCAGTCGCTGTAAAATTTTTCCGGTGTACGCCAATGGGGCCTCAATTTCGGTGGCGACTTCGGCTATGCCAGGCCTTCGCGCTTTGTTATTCTGCACCTGAATGTAAACTAAGCTACGCAAGGCATATTCGGTTTCTTTATTAAACACAGTTGATTATTGCTTTTATTATAGATACAAAGGTAAAAAATAAATTTCTATCTTATTAAAAGACTTGTTTGTCTTCTATTAGATATTTATTTACATTTGCAAAGTAATTAATACAACTACACAGATGAATCACACATTAGAAACACTTACAATAGGCGAAATAGTTGTGCAGGACTTTCGTACAGCCTCTATTTTTAAGCAACATGGCATCGATTTTTGTTGCGGCGGCAAAAAATCGATTTCAGAGACCTGCACCGAAACAGGTTCGAACAAAACAGAATTATTAAATGACTTAAGCGCGCTTTTGTCTGAACCGGGCAGTGCACCAATGGATTTTAAATCGTGGAATCCCGATTTTTTATGCGACTATATTGTCAATACGCATCACAAGTTTGTGATTAAAACGCTCCCCGAATTGGTGGTATATACCGACAAAATTGCCCGTGTGCATGGCGCGAATCACCCCGAACTGCTGCAAGTAGCCCAACTATTTGCCGAAATAAACCGCGAGTTGCTCCAACATCTTAAAAACGAAGAAGAGGTGCTTTTCCCGGCCATTAAAGAGGCTTTAACAAGCCCGTCAGCGTCGGTACGTGCAACAATAAAATCGGAAATAACCCGCATGGATGCCGAGCACGAATTTGCCGGAGGTAGTATGGATACGATAAACAAAATAACCAACCATTACACATTACCTGCCGATGCCTGCAATACCTATAGTGTGGCTTTTAAGCTTTTGGAACAATTTGAAGACGATTTGCACACCCATGTGCATCTCGAAAACAACATCTTGTACCCAAAAGCATTACAATTATAGTAATCGAATAGCGTGTTTTTATTAATTAGATTTTACAAACAAAAAATGATGAGATGAAATCGACAAAAAAACTTTGGATCGGCTTTATAGCCGTAATGGTTTTGTCGTTTTCGGTGCTTATTTACTACGGCACCGAAATCTACAAGCAGGCTCCGCCAATACCCGACAAGGTGGTTACTGCCTCGGGCACAGTGCTGTTTACCGGGCAAGATATTAAGGACGGGCAGAACGTGTGGCAATCGGTAGGTGGCCAGGAAATTGGCACTATATGGGGCCATGGCGCCTATCAGGCACCAGATTGGAGCGCCGATTGGCTACACAAGGAAGCGGTATTTATGCTCGATGGTTATGCGATGCAGAACGACAGCACTTCGTTTGGGAATCTCGACACCCAAAAACAGGCGGCTTTAAAAATAAAGCTACAGGACGACATCAGAGCCAACCGCTACGATGTAACAACCAAAACACTGTTGGTATCGGAGTCCCGCGCTTTGGCCATCGCATCCAATTCGGTATTTTATACCGGATTATTTATGAACGACCCCTCGGCAACCAAGCTGCGCGAAGCATACAGCTTACCGATTAATTCGGTAAAGGACCCCGAAAGAATGCGAAAACTCAACGCCTTCTTTTTCTGGACTTCATGGGCTTGTGTCACCAATCGGCCCAACAGCGACATAACCTATACCAACAATTGGCCGGCCGACGAGCTTGTGGGCAACAGACCAACCGGTTCGTTAATACTATGGACAGGGTTTAGCGTAATGATGCTTTTGGCTGGTATTGGCCTTATGGTGTGGTATTACGCCCGCAAACGCGACGAAGCAACGGAACTGTTTCCTATTAAAAACCATTTGCTACACGAATTGCAAATGCCATCGCAAAAGGCGACTTTGAAATATTTCTATATTGTCACATTACTCATTCTGGTTCAGGTGGTCATGGGCGTTGTTACCGCGCATTATGGCGTTGAGGGCAGCGCATTTTATGGCATTCCGCTATACCAATGGCTGCCATACTCTATTTCGCGAACATGGCATGTTCAAATAGCCATATTCTGGATTGCCACCTCGTGGCTGGCTACCGGGCTATATTATGCACCGGCCATTTCGGGGCACGAACCTAAGTTTCAGCGATTGGGTGTAAACGTGCTTTTTGCCGCACTTTTGGTTATTGTAGCAGGTTCTTTGGCCGGCCAATGGATGGGTGTTATGCAAAAACTTGGATTTGTAGAGAACTTCTGGTTCGGACATCAGGGATATGAATACGTAGACCTTGGACGGTTTTGGCAAATATTCCTCTTTGCGGGGCTATTTATCTGGTTGTTTTTAATGACACGTGCCATTATGCCCGTACTCAAACAACGTACCGAAAACAGGAATCTGGTCATTATGTTTTTAGTATCGACCGTGGCCATTGCGGCCTTTTACGGTGCGGGGCTTATGTGGGGCCGACAAACCAACTTAGCCATTGCCGAATACTGGCGTTGGTGGGTGGTTCACCTTTGGGTAGAAGGCTTTTTCGAAGTTTTTGCGGCGGTAGTCGTAGCCTTTTTATTCGTCCGTCTCGAAATTATTAGAGCACAAACCGCGACCACAGCGGTACTATTTACCACCATCATCTTTTTGTCGGGCGGTATACTCGGTACCTTTCACCACCTCTATTTTACCGGTACACCCACGGCTGTAATGGCTCTTGGTGCTACATTTAGCGCGTTGGAAGTGGTTCCCTTGGTATTAATGGGCTTCGAAGCATTCGACAATATTAAGATTAGCCGTGGTGGTGAATGGATAAAAGCTTACAAATGGCCCATTTATTGCTTTGTTTCGGTGGCTTTCTGGAACCTTTTAGGTGCCGGTATCTTCGGATTCTTAATTAATCCACCTATTGCACTTTACTACATGCAGGGACTAAATACCACCGCAGTACACGGTCACACTGCACTATTTGGTGTATATGGCATGCTGGGTATAGGTCTTATGCTGTTTGTATTGCGCGACATGGACAAAACCACGGTATGGAATGACAAATGGATAAAATTTGCATTCTGGTCTATCAACATCGGATTGGCCGCTATGGTATTCATTAGCGTATTACCGGTAGGTTTGGCGCAAACACTGGCTAGTGTAAAAGAAGGATTGTGGTATGCCCGCTCGGCCGAGTTTATGCAGCAACCCTATATGGTTACACTAAAATGGTTACGCGTTATAGGCGACACCATTTTTGCAGCCGGCATTGTGGCCCTTGTTTACTTTATATTTGGTATAAAAGGCGGTTGGAGCGTAGTTAAAAACGACGAAACGAAATAAAATACCCAATAAATTACAGTTAATTTCGCCCGGTGCAATAATGTACCGGGCGTTTTTACGGTTAAACCTGATGCAGAAGGCGCGTGGTTCAACCAAAAAACCAGAATAGGCTTTAGCAAGGCAACGACACCCAAAAGCACGATCCTTGTTCGGCATTAGGTTCAACCCAAATTTTACCACCCAGCATTTCGGCATAGGCTTTACTTATCGAAAGGCCTAAACCGGCCCCTTTATTGGCCGAAGCGTCGGTTTGATTGGCTTGAACAAACCGTTCGAATATAGCCGTTCTACGGTTGGCCGGGACACCAATCCCCGAATCTTTCACAAAAAATTCGATCGTTTTATCCTTATTTCTATAACCAAAACAGATTGAACCCGATGGGGTAAACTTGATGGCATTTTTTACCAGATTGGTAAGTATTGCAACAACTTTTTCGCAATCGGAGACAATGATAGCAGGTTTGTTCGGGTGTGGTATTTCGCAACTTAGGATCACACCTTTGGTCTCAACCTCGGGTTTAAAAAAATTAAAAAGAAAATTCATCTGTTCATCCACATCGAATGGGGCTATTTTTAATTCGACAGCACCCGACTCTATTTTCGAAATATCGATAATATCATTGATAATTTCGAGCATTTTTTCGCCGCTTTTGCCAATAATGTCGATATACGCCTGCTGCTCTTCGCCCGAGAGATCGGTATCTTTTAGTAATTCGGCAAAACCCAGAATACCGTTCATGGGTGTGCGGATTTCGTGACTCATATTGGCTAAAAAAGCAGACTTTAACCTATCGCTCTCTTCGGCTTTTAGTTTCGCTCTCAACAATTCTGCCTCCGTAAGTTTTCTTTCGGTAATATCTTCTTTCAAAGCCACAAAATTAACAATCTCGCCATTGTTGTTTTTTATTGGCGATAAGGTCGCCAACTCCCAGTACAGTGTGCCATCCTTTTTTTTATTATGAAATTCGCCCTTCCATTCATTGCCATTTAATATGGTTTGCCACATTAGGTTATACTCATCGCGGGTTTTTTCGTGCGAACTGAACATTCTGGTATTGTTACCAATTATTTCCTCGGGTTGATAACCGGTAACTTCCATTGTTTTAGAATTGGCATATTCTATATCGCCCTGTTTGTTAGTAATAATAACAGATACCGGAGCTTGTTGAACCGCTTGCGAAAGTTTTAGTACCTGCGCTTCGGCCAGTTTTTTGTCGGTAATATCTCTGTGAATACTTACATAACCCACCGTTTGATGCGACTCGTCGAAGATAGCGGTATTAAATGCTTCAACCGTTATCAGACGACCGTCGGACGTTTTATTAATTAATTCGCCTTTTACCTGATGATTAGCCAACAGTTCGCTCCAAAACCCTTGATAGACTTCCACCGGATATACCCCCGATTTAATGATCCGTGGTGTTTTACCAATTGCTTCGGCCGCCGGAATACCGTACAATATTTCGAATGCCGGGTTCACAAAAAATATCTCTCCCTCGGTATTGGTTATAAAAATAGCAGCAAAAGAACTTTGAATACACAACTTAAATTTCACCAACTCGGCCTCCGAAGCCTTTCGTTTCGAAATATCTGATGCCGTACCCATAAAAGCAGGAAGACCTTTCCAAACGATATCCGATACCGTAAAATCAACCCAAATTTCGGCACCGTCTTTCGATAACAATTTCAGCTCGAACTCCGGTGGCAACGCAATACCGTTACTTAGGGCTCTCCGGCGCGATTGAACCATTGGAATATGATCGGGGTGAATGAGCATCCAAAAATTACCATTCAATAATTCATTTTCGGTATACCCTGTAATTGTTTTGGTCGCATTATTCACAAACAACAGCCCCTGTTCATTGTAGATTACAATTGCCGTTGACATTGTTTCGGTCAAGGTTTTAAAATAATCGTTTTCGGAGAGTACCAACGATTGCCTGTTTCGGATTAATTCCTGCTGAAGTCTGGTATTTTTATCCTTTAATTCAGATATTTCGTTCAGAAGCTTCTGATAGAGACTTTCATCCATAAACCACCGTTGTTATAAAGTAAACCATTTTTATAAACCATTTTTATAGAGGCAAATCCCCAAAATTTTAAAACACCTGAAACCACGATTTGTTTCACCAACATTGCATTACAATTCAAATATAAATCTTTGGAAACAGAGAGATTATATGCATACCCTTTGCTGTAACCCAACAGCGCAAATTACACAGTATGCAGCGAACAAACCACACAAGCATATGGCGTTAGGTTGCTGTGCGGTATCATTTATTTTATCCTATTTTCCATGAACCGTTTGCGAAGGTTAGTGAGTGTAAATTGAACCCATTAATCTCATCGTAAGATTTAAGCCGTACAAAGCCGAAGTTCCACTGCACCTGTTTTTCGCTATCGGGACCGAGAAAAAAAGCAGCTCCCGGTTCAACCAAAACCCCTAACGAACCCGATTCGATAACCAAAGCGGACTGTTTGTTTATATTTTGCCTGAGCCACATGTAGATATTGCCGATGCTTTGGTCGTTTGCCATGGCATAAAGCGACATTACCGCACCGGCTTTACGGTAACGAAGGCTGTCTTTATTTCCTTCAGAGGCGCGTTCCTCGGCTATAAACCAGGTTTTGTCATCGCCGGCAAGTTGGTGCAACCCATCTGTTAACGGGTGCGGATGTTTCGATATTTTTACCGATATAGTGGTGGTTTGAACCGCAATTTGCGACACAATGCAACAACCAAAGGTCGTTTTACCCACATTTCGACCAGTACCGGCCAAAAGCAGAATATTTGACATTTTTACGGGGTTCATACAATAAAATTGTGTTGATCGTTAATTTACAAAAAAAGCAAAAAGCCTGTTGGCAACCCACTGAACCGTAATATTCTTACAAAAAAAAACAGCGGAATACGAAGATGCCTTTTTAATTTGCCCATCGGTGAGGCGACCATAGCCTAAACCACCGTCGCGCCGGAATCTCACTAACCCGATGTAAACTTACACAAATAACAGGTGTAGTCGAAAACATATTTTGTGGCCGATGAGATCCCAAACAACAATTAAAAAAAACTTGTTGTCCGGTCGCTCATATTTCAGGTTTTAACCAATAAGTATCGGCACCAAACAGTAAAAAATGCCAACCGGTACGATTCAAAATCAGCGTACACCAAATTTTCAGTAATCTGCAACGATAAAAAAGGCCGCCCGATACAGGCAGCCTATTGGTATTATGCGATTGGAATTATATCGTCTTCGGGCGAATTATCCTCAAGTTCATCAACCGAAATATCAGGCCCACTCATATTGTAAGAAATATCCTGCTTACGCAATGGATTTTTATTTGCCTCGGCGTACATTTTTCGGTTGCGGAATATATCTATGGCCAAGTACATTGCGTTGCGGAACGACTCTTCGGAGGCTTTGTTTTCGCCTGCAATATCGTAAGCGGTACCATGTGCCGGGCTGGTACGAACCACCGACAGACCGGCGGTGTAATTTACCCCCGACTCCATACTAATGGTTTTAAATGGTATAAGCCCCTGATCGTGATACATGGCCAATACACCGTCGTATTTTGCAAACGCACCGGTGCCAAAAAATCCGTCGGCCGCAAATGGTCCGAAAACCATAATGCCATCGTCGCGCAAACGGTTCATTAACGGCACCATCATATCGTCTTCTTCCTTGCCTATTACACCATGTTCGCCGGCATGCGGGTTCAACCCTAAAACAGCAATACGCGGTTTGCGAATGGCAAAATCGCGTTGCAACGACTGGTTAAACAGCTTAATTTTTCGGTTTAGCACTTCGGGAGTAAGAGACGAAGCCACATCTTTAAGGGCAATATGGCCGGTAGCTACAGCCACTTTAAGCTGTTGGCTTACCATAATCATGAGGCTTTCGCCGGCATTGAATACTTTTTGTAAATATTCGGTATGACCCGGAAATTCGAATCCCGCTTCTTTAATGTTTTCTTTGTTTATTGGTGCGGTTACCAGTACATCAACCTTATGGTTTTTTATTTCCTCAACAACTTTTTGCAAAGCCAGGTACGACGATTCGCCGGCTTGCGGGGTCGAACGGCCAAGTTCGACCTTTATGGCATCGTCGATACAATTAACAATATGTCCCTTGCCGGCCCCGGCCTCCGATGCCGAATTAATGGCATTGAGTGTAAAATTGGCTACGTTGATTGCCTTACGATGGTATGCAAGTACTTTGGGCGAACCATAAACTACGGGCGTACAAAGCTCAAAAATACGGTTATCCTCGAGAGTTTTTATAATTACTTCGTATCCAATTCCGTTTATATCGCCTTGGGAAATACCCACAACGATTTGATTATCTTTCATTTATTTTTTATTTTATATGTATGAACCGTAAAAATAGTCTACGGCATTTCGCGAGGCAAAAGATACAAAAATATTTCTAATTCTCTTTCGCCATAAAAATCGAATCGTCGGCGATGGTATCTGCGGGTAGTTTGGCCGTTGAGATATAAGCCTCAAGTTGGCGCATCATATTGCGTTTGTCGAGTTGCGGTGCATACACAAAGCCCTCAACCGTAATTACGCGCTGAGTGACTTCGTCTACAAAACTTCGGCTTACAAACGGTCCGCCCATCATGTCGCCTTTGGTTTCCCAAAGCCCGCGCAGTTCGGCGCAATATTTTCCACGAACCGTAACTTCTTTAAACTCCGGCGAATATACCACAACGGTCGACATATACGAACCATCGTTTTCGCCCGGCATATTGGTTTTCATAACCGAATCGCGCATGGCAATCATATTCTCTTTTGTAAAAATTCCGGCCGAGGTATAGGGCGTTGAATAAATTACCAGGTACTGACTGGCATCGAAATTGCCGGCACCAAGCCAAATAAAATTTTTTGCAAATTTGGTTCTTGTAAATTGTTCGGGTATCAGCATTTTTATTCCGGCAGAGTCCTGTACTTTTTTCATCATATTTTGGCCTGCAAATTTTGTATAGGTGTTTACAATACGTTCTTTTTCGGCCTTATATATAAAGCTGAGTATTTTGTTTCCATCCGATTTCAGCACTTGTTTGAGCACTTCGCCGTTGGGTACCTGAATTTTTATGTACACCTGCATGCGTGAGAACAATTCGGTTGTAAACGTAATTTTAGGGGCACTGTAATTACCCGACACATCAAATTCCACAATATTACGTGCCGGTTTCAGCATATCCGAAAAGCCATCGTGGCCAACGCGCGAAATATCAAACAGCGGTTCAATCCAGGGAATACCGGCAACCTCTTGTGTAAACATGGCTTTAATGCTATCGCCAACAACACTTTTCCATATTGCATCGTCTACAACCAACAGTACTTCGTTGGCTTTACCACTCGATTCGGGTAATACACGCGAACGCTTGCCACACGAAAACATAGTTAAAAGCAACGCTGTGGTGAGAATAAAACTTAGCTTCTTCATTTTATATAGTTTTAATGGTTGAACCGATATTGTACTGATTGGCGGCCAATTAATGTCCTTTAAACGGCCTTTTCGAGTAAAAATTGTCTGAAACTTTCGAAATCGGCACCTAAAGCCATGGTTTTTCTCTCGCCTTTCATAAATTCCTGCAATTTGGCCGGAACCTCAATCTCAAAACCAAGAATATCGGTCATGGTATCGAGAAATTTGGCCGGATGGGCCGTTTCGATAAAAAAGCCGGTTTCGCCGGGTTGTAAACCATCCAAAAGTGCCTGATAACCAATTGCACCGTGCGGATCGAGCAAATAACCGGTTGACTGATAGGTTTGTCTGATGGTATTTTTAATTTGCTCATCGGTATACATTGTGCCCGAAATATCGGCTTTTATTGCACTCAACTGACTGTTGTACAACGACAATACACGGGCAAAATTACTTGGCGCGCCAACGTCCATGGCGTTGGCAATGGTTGCCACCGAAGCCCGCGGCCTATATTCGCCGGTATTGAGGTATTCGAGGAAAATATCGTTACGGTTATTGGCTGCTATAAACCTGTCGATAGGCAGTCCCATTCGCTTGCCAAACAATCCTGCCGTAATGTTGCCAAAGTTTCCGCTGGGTACCGCACACACTAATTGGTCGGTAACGCCTGCCTTTATCAGTTGAGCCACACCCCAAAAATAGTAGAATGCCTGCGGTAAAAAGCGGGCTACATTAATTGAATTGGCCGAAGTAAGGATTAACTTTTCGTTAAGTGGTACATCGAGAAAGGCCGATTTTACCAATGCCTGACAATCGTCGAATGTGCCGTCGATTTCGAGGGCTGTAATATTTTGCCCCAGTGTAGTAAACTGTTTTTCCTGTATTTCGCTCACCAAACCTTTGGGGTAAAGCACATACACGTCAATGCCTTCAACGCCCAAAAACCCGTTGGCTACGGCACTGCCTGTATCGCCCGAAGTAGCGACCAATACGTTTACATTGCCTTCTACCTTGTGTTGCTGATTAAAATAGCCCAACAAACGCGCCATAAACCGTGCGCCCACATCTTTAAAAGCGAGCGTAGGGCCATGAAAGAGTTCGAGACTGTAGATGTCATCCGAAACTTTGACCAATGGAATGTAGAACGACATGGTGTCGTACACAATCTCTTTGAGTTTTTCGGCCGGCACGTCGGTGCCAAAAAAGGCATCGGCCACGCGGTACGAGATTTCCTGAAGCGAAAGATGTGGCAATGCTTCGAAAAACGAAGCAGGCATTTTTTCTATGATTTCGGGCATAAACAATCCATTATCGGCAGCCAGACCTTTGGTTACGGCCATGGCCAGCGATACATCGGGCGTGTTTTTATTGGTGCTGAAATATTTCATTATCAATTTGTTATTTGCTTATCCATTGTTTTGTTTTACACAACCGGACGCTATGCCGGCATTTGCAAAAGTGCAAACTTAATACAAACCAACGAAAAAGCCTTATTTAAAGCGTATTTAAAGACTATTTTATAGCTATAAAAGTGTTCATAAAAGCTTGTCCCTCAATAAACCCATAACCCCCTTCGCGGGCCGCTACCTCGTTGTATTGTTGTACCGCATCGGGTTCTATACCGGGATACCAGATCGAAAACGGCACATGGTCGCGGGTATGGGTACGCAGTTCGCACGGCGTGGGATGATCGGGCAGGATGGCCACTGCCACAGGTTCGCTCCAGGTGGTTATTTCGTCCATGATGGGTTTTACAATGCGCTGATCGAGGTATTCGATGGTACGTATTTTAAGTTCGGCATCGCCCTCGTGACCGGCCTCGTCGCTGGCTTCGATGTGCAGATATACAAAGTCGTGGTGGCGTAAAGCCTCGATGGCTGCGGCGGCTTTGCCTTCGTAGTTGGTGTTATACAAACCTGTGGCACCTTCGACCATCACCACCTTCATGCCGGCATATACGCCAATGCCGCGTATGAGATCGACGGCCGAAATAACCACCGACGAACCAATGCCATAGCGTTCGGAAAGGGTTTGCATCTTTGGTTTATATCCCGGCGACCATGGCCAGATGGTATTGGCCACATCTTTTCCGGCAGCAGCACGGGCTACATTTACGGGATGGTTGGCCAATGCTTTTTGCGAGGCCAATATAAGGTTGAGAATAAGTTGTGCGGTTTCGGTGCCTTCGGCCGTTTCGGCTACGGGCAGAACCGATTGCCACGGTTTGTTGGGGTAGTCGTGCGGCGGAAAGCAGGTTACCGCTTTATTGCCGCCTTTAATAACCATCAGGTGACGGTACGAAACGCCCGGATAGATTATAACATTAGGCGGACAGATTTCTTTGTTAAGGAATTGAACCAATTCGGCGGCTTCCACGTCGGAAATGTGTCCCGCCGAATGGTTTTTAATGTTTTCGCCATCGAGACAGATGAGGTTGCAACGCAACGCCAGATCGCCGGGTTGCAGTGGTATGCCCATGGCGGCGGCTTCGAGCGAGCCACGGCCTTCGAACACGTCGGCCACGTGGTAGCCAAGTACCGAAAGATTGGCAATTTCGCTGCCGGGATGAAAGGCATCGGGCACGGTTTTAAGCATTCCGCTGCGGCCCTGTGCTGCGAGTGCGTCGATATTTGGCTTATTCGCTGCCATAAGCGTGGTTTTATGACCGAGCGAGGCAATCGGGTTTCCGGCCATGCCATCGCCAAGAATAACGATATGTTTCATATTTATCTGTTTTTTTTTATTGTTAATGTGCGCTTTGCGGCCGCTGCCGTAGGGTGCGTGAGGGATTGCAGCGGTAGCTCCCGTGCGAGTTTTACGAGCAGGGGACTACAAGCGGAAAGCCCGACCCGAGCCACAGCGAGGGGCACGCCCAACCCCTCGGCTACAAATTGGCAATGCTGATAATATCGGCAAATACACCGGCTGCGGTTACGCTTGCGCCGGCACCATAGCCTTTTATCATCATCGGATACTCGTTATAGCGCTCGGTGGTAAGCAGTATAATGTTGTTGCTGCCCTCGAGATCGTAAAACGGATGGCGGGCATCTACCGCGCGGCGTTCTACCGATGCAATGCCATTTTGGAACGTAGCTACAAAACGCCAGCGTTTGCCTTCTTGTTCAATAATGGCGCGTTCGGCTTCGAAAGCGGCATCGTAATCGGCCACGGTTTTCCAAAAGTTATCGGGTGAACCTTCGAAGCAATGGGCCGGGATAAACGGCTTGTTGCGTACATCGCTTTGCTCTATCGGATGACCGGCTTCGCGGGCCAGAATCACGAGTTTGCGTATCACATCGATGCCGCTAAGGTCGATGCGCGGATCGGGCTCGCTGTAACCGGCCTCGCCGGCCATTTGAATGGCTTTGCTGAGTGGCACTGTGCTGCTTATGGTGTTGAATATAAAGTTGAGTGTGCCGGACAACACGGCTTCGAGTTTTATGATTTTGTCGCCGCTTTTAATCAATGCATTCATGGTGTTGATAATAGGCAACCCCGCGCCTACATTGGTTTCGTACAAAAATTTTACGCCACGCAACTGGGCACTCTCTTTGAGTTGGCGATAGAGGCTGTATGCCGACGATGCCGCGACTTTGTTGGCCGTTACCACGTGCACGTTGTGGCGCAACAGCTCGTTGTAAATGGTGGCGACATTGCTGCTGGCGGTGCAATCGACAAATACCGAATTAAACATGTTGAGTTTAACGATTTCGTCGCGAAATTTTTCGGGCGATGCATGGTGTTCCGATTCGGCCAACGCTTGTTTGTAGTTGGCCGGTTCGATACCGGCACGATTGGTGATAAACTTTTTGGAGTTGGAAATACCCACCACCCGAAGTTTTAGTTTGTTTTCGTCCTGAAGTTTTTGTTGTTGTTTGGCAATTTGGCCCAACAGACTGCTGCCTACGGTGCCTACGCCTGCAATAAAAAGGTTCATGACCGAATATTCCGATAAAAAGAACGAATCGTGTATGCCGTTAAGTGCTTTGCGCAATTCGGTAAGCTTAATTACAAAAGATATATTGAGTTCCGACGCACCTTGTGCACAGGCAATAACATTAACCCCGTTTCGGCCAAGTGTCGAAAACAACTTACCGGCAATACCGGGGGTGTGTTTCATATTTTCGCCTACAATGGCCACCGTAGCCAGGTCTTTTTCTACATTGATGGTGCTAATGTCGCCATGTTCTATCTCCTTCGAAAATTCGCGTCGAAGAGCTGCATCGGCCTTTTCGGCATCCTGATTTTTTACCGCAAACGTGGTAGAATTTTCGGACGAGGCCTGCGAAACCAGAAACACGCTGATATTTGCATCGGCCAATGCTTTAAACAAGCGGTAGTTGATACCAATAACCCCCACCATACCGGCTCCCGACATGGTAATGAGCGAAGTATCGTTTATGGCCGAAATACCTTTGATGGCTTTGCGTACACCGGTAGGAATCATATTATCGATAAGCGTTCCCGGTGCCGAAGGATTCATGGTGTTGAGAATCTTAATCGGAATATTTTTTTGAAATACCGGATATATAGTGGGCGGATAAATTACTTTGGCTCCAAAATGCGACAGTTCCATGGCTTCGGCATACGAGAGGTGGTCGATGACGTAAGCGGTACTGATGACGCGGGGGTCCGCGGTCATAAAACCGTCGACATCGGTCCATATTTCGAGTATTTCGGCATGGAGTGCGGCTGCAAAAATGGCGGCAGTATAGTCCGAACCACCGCGGCCAAGTGTGGTGGTTTCGCCTTTGGCATTCGACGAAATAAAACCCGGAGCTACCAATACGCCTTTAAATCCGGTTAATGCTTTTACAATTCGTTGGTCGGTTTCGGTAAAATTTACAAGGTGTTTGCCATGCGAAAGTTCGGTGACAATATACTCGCGCGAGTCGGCTAACGATGCGCCATCAATGGCATTAGCGATGAGATACGACGACAATCGTTCGCCATACGCCACAATGGTGTCGAGCGTACGTGCCGACACTTCGTGAATGTAAAATACGCCCTGAAGTATATCGAAAAGTTCTTTTAACAGTTCGTTTATCCTGTTTTCGACAGTTGTTTTGGCTGAACCGGATATTAACGCATCGATCATAGTCTGATGCCTCTCCGAAATTGCTTGATAGACATCCGCAAAGTCGCGGTTGCCCGTGGCGGCCGTTTCGGCGGCTTTTATAAGCAAATCGGTTACACCACCAAGGGCCGAAACAACAACAATTACCGAATCGCCCTTTTGAGAGACGATCTGTTTAATCTGATTGATATTTTTTGCTGAACCTACCGAGGTTCCGCCAAATTTTAAAACTTTCATCGTTACAATAAAAATGCCCGGATTACCGGAAAAATAATACTAAAAGGAAATTCAAAACCACCAAGCCGAATCCCGAACGGGATATACCATAGAAATTATTTAACCCCCCAAGGGGTTGTAGTGGTTGTGATATGGAAGGAAATTCGAAACATCTGTTACTTTTGGTTTTTTATAACCTTTGGCAAAACTACAATTTTTCTTTTTATTACAAACAACATTTATCACTATTTGTTTGCAATACCCCGGGTTCATGGTATTGTTTGTAAAATATGCAGCCTGTTTTGGGGATGTGGAGATGTGTGCCGTAGGCATCCCTTCGGGAAGGATGTGTAGATGTGTAGATGTGTAGATGTGATTTTTTTGTCCACGGATTACACGGATTTGATTGAGTCGTCAGTCGTCAGATGTCAGTCATCAGTCGTCAGTCGTCAGTCGTCAGTCGTCAGTCGATAGTCGATAGTCGATAGCTGATAGCCGATAGCCAACAGCGATGCCCTACGGGCAATGAATTGGTTTTCGCCGTTTTATATTATTAATCCCCTACGGGGAATTGTGACACTGCTGTCGTTTTGTTCTATTATATGTATGCCCTACGGGCAAGCGTTGCCGATGTGGTTTTCTCGTTTTGCAATGATGTTCGTCGTAATGGTTATCCGGCGTAAGCCTTCGCCGTAGGCGATGCATATAATAGAAAACATTTAGCAATTGGAACGGTTCGCCGTAGGTGATATATAAGGCTATGCCCTATTGGCAATGAATTGGTTTTCGCCGTTTTATAATATTAATCCCCTACGGGGAAATGGTTTCATTGCTGGTATTCGCATCTATTGTATGCATGCCCTACGGGCAAGCGTTGCCGATGTGTTTTTCTCGTTTTGCAATGATGTTCGTCGTAATGGTTATCTGGCGTAAGCCTTCGCCGTAGGCGATGAATATAATAGAAAACATTTAGCAATTGGAACGTTTCGCCGTAGGTGATATATAAGGCTATGCCCTATGGGCAATGAATTGGGTTTTGTCGTTTTATCATATTAATCCCCTACGGGGAATTGTTTTCATTGTTGGTATTCGTTCTATTATATGTATGCCCTACGGGCAAACGTTGCCGATGTGGTTTTCTCGTTTTGCAATGATGTTCGTCGTAATGGTTATCCTGCGTAAGCCTTCGCCGTAGGCGATGCATATAATAGAAACCATTTAGCAATTTGAACGATTCGCCGTAGGTGATATATATAATCATTCATTAGATTATCGTTGTGAATAAATAACGAGGGTCGAAATTAATTTCAAATTCATTTAATAAATCAAGATATTCATCGGAGAATGATGTTTTTTTATGGTGCTGTTTTTGGTTTTCGATATAAGATTGCAAGTATGATAATTGTGATTTGCTGTATGAAAATGCGCCAAATCCTTCTTGCCAGGCGAATTTGCCTTGAACAAGTTTTTGGGCATTAATCCATAATGATGTCGATCGCTTTATCTGATACATCAAATCTGAAGGAGATTGTGTTGGTGTCATGCTTATCAATGCGTGAATATGATCTTTTGCTCCATTGATAACTATTGGCATATGGTTGTTTTGCACCGTTATACTACCCATGTATCTGTAAAGCTCATCTTCCCAGTTTTCGCTAATCAGGCTATGCCTGTTTTTTACTGCAAAAACAAATTGGATGTAAAGTTGTGTGTACGTGTTTGCCATTTTAATTTTAATTATTAGTTCTATATGCCCTACGGGCAATTGTTTGGTTTTCGCCGTTTTATATTATTAATCCCCTACGGGGAAATGTGACACTGCTGTCGTTTTGTTCTATTATATGTATGCCCTACGGGCAAACGTTGCTGATGTGTTTTATCCGATTCTTGTTTGTATGCCCTACGGGCAAATGTTTGGTTTTCGCCGTTTTTAATATTAATCCCCTACGGGGAAATGGTTTCATTGTTGGTGTTCGTTCTATTATATTGATGCCCTACGGGCAAACGTTGCCGTTGTGTTTTATCCGATTCTTGTTTGTATGCCCTACGGGCAATTGTTTGGTTTTCGCCGTTTTATCATATTAATCCCCTACGGGGAACCGTTCTCATTGCTGGTGTTCGGGTCTATTTTATGTATGGTTTACGCACGCCAATTTTCAATTGGTTGGTGGTTTCGAATAATATTTCCGTGCACCTCTGTGGTCTCTGTGGTTTAATTGACTTTTCTAAACTTCTAAATTTCTAAACTTCTTTTAACCTGCGCCAACCTTGCTGGTGTTCGTTCTATTATATGTATGCCCTACGGGCAAGCGTTGCCGATGTGTTTTTCTCGTTTTGCAATGATGTTCGTCGGAGTGTTTATCCGGCGTAAGCCTTCGCCGTAGGCGATGAATATAATAGAAAACATTTAGCAATTGGAACGTTTCGCCGTAGGTGATATATAAAATGAACCCGAATCCGAAGAATGGTGCTGTTGTGCCATCATCCCGTATCGTTCTTTCGATATATCACCCACCTGCGGCGAACCTTGGATTTCTATTGTGCCGGACTATCGTTTCCTTTTTTTGGCAGATGATTACCCCGGTCTTCTATTTTCCGGGCCTGTTGATAGGCCGAAAAAAATGTTGGACTACTTACCTTAAATTGGAGTGCTAACTTATCCATCTGGTTTTTCAGTATTTCCTTCGCCTGTTCAATCTTTGCGGCCAGATTTTTTGTTTCCTTCGTTTCGTTCACGGCCACTTCGCGAGGCTTTGAATAAATCACTTTGTATTCGTTTATTTTTTCCTCAAAATGATTTAATTGATTCTCGCTGAGTGCAATTTCCTCAAAATGTGCCACATGTGCTTTTGCTTCGTTAAGTATTGACGTAACGTATGAGATAAATCGCGCCTGTGGACCGGATGTTAATTTACTGCGCGAGAATTTCATTTTTTCCTGAAGGGTTTGATTATTGTTTCTTGTTGCATAGGCAAATAATGCACCGCTAATGCCCAATCCGGTATTTACCAATTCCAATTGCAAATGCTTTTTTGTGGCCGTAACGCCTTTGTTATTAGCGGTTTGCTTAGTATGAATTACGTCAATATCTTCAGACAGTGCCGATAGCTCGTTCATGGCAGCAAGAAAAGGTGCATTGGTATTCACGGTTGCTAAATTTTCGATGCAAAGAGATAAAACCACTTTAATCATTCTTTGCGTGTTGTTTTGATCTTTGTTCATTTTTACTTTTGTTTATTTTATTTTACATATATGATTTAGTTAACACTTATTCACTTTCATGCTTTTTATCAGTATCATTGAAACAATTTGTCGTACTCAAACATCAAACGTTTTCAACTTTTCGATTAAAAAATCGGTTAAATTTAAGTCACCTGTACAACAATAACAACACCTCACCACAAATTGTCCAAAATTCTAATCTCATACACTTTTTGTGTAAATGATTACAATAACATTAGAGCCACATATTATTTTACTTTTGAAAGCCGTACCATCTTGAAATACTGAGGTATATCATTCTATTTTCATACAACAATCTCAAATAAATACAATTACAAATTATATAGAACTACAAATTGTGTCAGTTTTACAATCATCAAATGGCATTTACGACAACAATCCAAATACAAAACCATGCTTGTTCGATGAGGCTTTTGTTTATGTTTTTCATCGTTGGTCATTGAGTGAAATTGCTAATTTTTATAGCAATATTAGTTTTTCAGAAGAGTGAAGCGAACCGTTGCAGCATCACATTTAATCCGCTATTTCGGGAAGTAAAAAAATGGCTATCCTATTTACTTTATTTTACATTTCATTTTTTCCGA
This sequence comes from Bacteroidota bacterium, assembly GCA_003249935.1. Classification (GTDB taxonomy): domain Bacteria; phylum Bacteroidota; class Bacteroidia; order Bacteroidales; family UBA5342; genus SZUA-561. Next base: position 721 of record QKHT01000277.1, on the reverse strand, counting down.
TCATCATATTTTTATTGCCGATACCGATATATTTTGTTCCGATGATTATATCATTAGTATTTGTTGGCATATATTTTTATTTATTGGCTATAATTATTTTCCAATTTAATATATATAAAGGTCAAATCATCATAATTATGTTCCGAGTCATCATATCATTTGGTTTAGTTACCATATATACTTTTTTATTGGCTATATTATTTTGTCAATTTCACATCTATTTGCATCAAACGGTTATATTTATGGTCTGAACCTTAATATTTTTTGGTCCGATGATTAATTTACTCTTTCAATTGTTAATTTACAGTGGATGGTTATCTATTTTTCATCGTCGCATCTAATCTTTTCTAAAGCCAACGATTAATTAGGTTCAACTGATCTTAATATTTTTTTGGCCATCCAATAGATCTCTATCGGGTCTGCTTAAAATTGCTTGTCGCCCATTAAAATTTAAGCCTCCGGCGTTAATATATTTCGACAGAATCGCTCAATGCATTGGAATGATTCTGATTATTGTGCATCAAAACCTTCAAACGAAACACCGACTTGTCATTTTTTTTAGACATCCAATCAATCGCATCAAGCTCGCCGATGCAATTTCGGACCGACTGACAAGTCATGCATATCAATTCGAATTAACAGGTAAATCACTAAGAAAAAAACAAGCATTTAAAATAAATATTTACACACAATGCTCAATGCTTTCATTGGTCCTGCTTGC
>QKHT01000055.1 GCA_003249935.1 Bacteroidota bacterium | reverse complement strand
TTCAACTATAAAAAGACATCGGACACAATTCGACAACCCAATTTGGCATACATCTATTTTAATGCCAATTCAGCATTAAAAACTTCTTTCAACAAATGTGCGTTCCGGGGTTTTGATAAAAGCATTGTTTCAGTATCCGCAAACGGCGTGATTGCAAACAGTACTGCATTGTTTGATAATTGCAGCTTTAATAACATCAACGGGTTGGTTCAGATAGGGAGATTAATAATTCAGAATATGTATGATTACCCTGTAATAAGAAATTCTGCTTTTAGTAATGCGAACAACTTATTTGCAATGACTTCATGGCCAGTCATTGTAGACAAATGCAAATTCAGTGCATCGGCATCTGTATTCAGAAACCTAAGTGATGTTCGGGTTTCAGACTGTTTGTTTAAGGGCATTAATGGCAATTTGTTTGAATCTGTGATACAATTACAATCAACAAAAAATACTTATCGATGGAATAATAGCACCATATTTTATGGCAGATTTGAAAAATTGGTAAGTGACCGCGATTCGTTTTTATTCAACAATGTACCCGAATTTGAGTGCACCAACAATCCGGGAAGTTCCACTCAATCGCTGACTATTTCGAATGGTTATTTTACAAAGGACACCTTACAAAAGATTGAACGCTATACTTTGGGATCACTGTCTGCAACAAGTTTTGTAAAATTTTCGGGCAACACATTGCACCAATTGCCTTTAATCGACAACAAGCAAATGGGGCAATTTTCAAGGATTGTTTATGAACTTGAAATAGCAGGCAAACGATGTGAGATTACGAACAATAAGTTATATAAACTATTTACACCCGATACGCTTTTTAGTGCAATATTTTCGCCAATAAATCCTAATTATGTATATATCGCGACAGGAAATGAAATTAAATTCAGCACTTTTAATTCTTTTATAAGAGACGTACAGGTTTTTGATGGCAATAAAATAGTGGGGAATACTATTAAAAGTTCATTATTTGTCCCTGGTTTTACCGAAAGTTTCTCGAATAATCTTATTGCAAATAACGAATTTACAAACGCTTCAACATCGCTTGGCAACTGTGACACCATTGCAAATAATACCATTATTGGTTCTTTTCACAAATATATATCACCAAAAAAGTTGGTTGTAAACAATATAGTAACAATGGAGTTGTATCAGGATCTTACACAAAAACCATTAATGTGTAACAATATTAATGGTTTTTCCGGACCCGATAGTTATATGCTCGATCCGCTTTTTGTAAAGCCGGTATCGTTTACCGGTGTACCAAAAAATGCCTCGGAGGAAGCTGAATTGCTGGCCGCCGACTACCATCTGAAGCCCAATTCGCCGCTGATTGATGCCGGCAAAACAGATTCGTTGCTGAAGATATTTGCAAAACCTTTTGATGCCGATGGCAACCCACGCATACAAGGCAATGCCATAGATATAGGATGCTACGAAGCGCCGAAAGCCAATGGTTCAGCCAAAAGTCTAAAGGTGATGGCAAAATCTGTTTCTACCGAATTCGATCTTCTGCCAGTAACGACATTACCACCGGCAATGCTATTAGACGCAGGAAGCGACATTTACATTACAAAAGAACGTGAAGCCATGCTATCGCCACTGTTTGTTAAAGGGGGCATTTCGCCATACACCATTAAATATATAAAGGGGGCATTTCGCCATACACCATTAAATATATGGGTGAAAGTGAAACTTTACAAGGCGCCAATCCGGTAGTAAAAGCCGAGGATAAAACCTATATTCTGGTGGTGACCGATAGCTGCGGGTGTACAGCCACAGATACTATTCGCATATTTCTCTCAGGCACTGGCATTGAACCGCCACAAACCGAAACATCGGCACTTGAGTTAAACATTGCCGGCATAACAAATGGTGGCATTCGGTTCAGAATTGAAAACAGTGGTTCAGCCCAAAAAGCCGGCGAATTTGCAGTGTATAGCATAGATGGTAAGCTACTTTGTCGCATACCGGTTGAACCGTTTAATGCATCGGCCGAAGTTTTTGTATCAGCCGAATATACTCAACGGGTATTTGTAGTGCAGTATAGAAACAACAACACCATGGTTTCGCGCAAAGTGGTTTTTGGAAAATAAGTTTAAAAGAATTGTAAGTATGAATAATAAGATATTAATTATTGTAAGTGTTGTATGCATGTTGTGGCCAACTGCGGGGTTTTCGCAATTTGTTTATAATAGTAAAAGTAAGTATCGGGCCATAGGCGACAGTGTGAAGATCATTGCAAGTCGTGCCGACATCGGGTAT
>QKHT01000129.1 GCA_003249935.1 Bacteroidota bacterium | reverse complement strand
TACCGGTAAACCATCCGGTGCGGTTGGCCTGCCGCACATCGAAAACGGGTACAAATGGCTTTATATCCAGCACCGGCGTGCCATCGAGCATGTCGATGTCGTTAATATAAAGGATATTTCCTTCAATACGGTTCAACTCAACTACCGAAAAGCCAATGCCATTGGGGCGCGATGGCGACCGTGTGGCAAATACTCCATGTGGTATGGTATCGAGGAATGGCACCACCGTAAGCGATGTAAACGCGCTTAAATGAAGGTGATAGATTACAATGATGTGCGAAAATCCGTCGAGGTCGATGAGACCCTCGACCAGCTCCGGCAGCAATTCGATGGTGCCTGCTGCTTGCGATGCCACCGGTTGAGCCGGTGTGCCTTTGGCTACTGTAAAGGGCGAATGGACCACACCAATGGGTTTATAAACAATGTTGATCATTTTTTTTAGATTGTTTTCTTCAGATGCAAATCTATGGCTTTTTTTACAAAATCGGGCACTACACAGGGTTTCCAATCTTTGCGATCTACAAAGGCCAGTTCGGTTTCGGCCTCATTTATTAATTCGTTGTCTGTATTGTAAAGTTTATAGGTGAACCAGATTCGTACGCCTTTAATGGCCCTAAGTGTGGTTTTTACCGTCAGCAAGTCGTCGTAATGAATGGTTTTAATGAATCGGAAATTCATACGAATTACGGGTAACAAATACCCCGATTCCTCTACTTGCCGGTACGACAGTCCCAATTCTCTAAAAAGTTCCCAACGTGCTGTTTCGTAGTATTTTGCATAATTTGCATGGTGAACCGTACCCATCTGATCGGTGTCGGGATACATGACTCTGAATGTATATGCATGTTCAATCATTTGTAATTCTGATTATTGTGGTACATAGGTAAATGCTGGTTTTTTGTAGTTAAGTACTGCCCCGGCAATTTTTTCGAAAGCCGATTTTGTAACGGGTTCATCCATCAGGTTCTGAACCTTTCCGGTATCGCAACCACTGCAAATAATTTCATTTACGGGGACTTGTGCCAGCAATGGTATTCCGGTTTTCTCCGACAATGCTTTCCCGCCGCCGTTTCCGAATATATAATATTTCTCGTCGGCATGCCGGGTGGGGGTAAACCAAGCCATGTTTTCGACAATCCCAATCACCGGTGTGGTAATATCGGGTGCTCGATACATGTCGATGGCCTTTTCTACATCGGCCAACGCCATTTTTTGCGGCGTGGTAACAATAACTACGCCTGTGATGTCGAAATTTTGAATCAGCGTAATGTGCGCGTCGCCGGTTCCGGGTGGCGTGTCGATAATCAGATAATCGAGTTCGCCCCATTTTGTTTCTGTAATTAATTGGGTAATAGCACTCGAAACTCTTGGTCCACGCCATATTACCGCCGCCGCTGGTTCAACCAAAAACCCGATTGACATGAGTTTTATGCCCAATCGCGAAAATGGAATAATTAAATTCTGGTTGTTTTCTTGTATTACTTCGGGCCTTTCGTTTTGTATGTTAAAAAGAACCGGTATCGAAGGGCCGTGCATATCGGCATCCAAAATTCCTGTGGCATAGCCCTCCATAGCAAGGGATAGCGCCAGGCCCGCCGAAACAGTCGACTTGCCTACGCCGCCCTTGCCCGAAGCAACGATGATGATATGCTTTATATTTGGAAGTTTGTTTTTTGTGATTCCTTGTGGTTTCATCTCGTTATGTGTTAATGCTGTTTTCCAAAAGATTTAGTCGTAAATGTGTGTTGTATCTGGCTCCTTTACTGGTTGTTCGTCCATTAGATTTTGCCAGATAGATTTTATGGTTATACTTATTTCCGAATCGGGCGCCCATTCAATAATACTTTGGCAATGAACCATGGCATCCACTATGGCTTTGTCGAAAGGCAATTGACCAATAACCTTTAACCCGTTTTCATCGCACCATTGCGCTATTTCTAACGTGATGCCGGGGTTCAGATCAAACTTGTTTATAATTACAAATGTGGGTATTTTAAAATTGGCCGAAAGTTCCGACATCCGCTTCATATCGTGGAATCCCGAATTGGTGGGTTCAGTAACAATAATAACCCTGTCGACACCGGTTATCGATGAAATGGCTGAACACCCGGTGCCGGGAGGTCCGTCGATAATGATGTGGGGCCAGCCGGTTTCTTTGGCCACACGTTTTGCTTTTTCGCGAACTACATTGACCAATTTACCCGAATTTTCCTCGCCCGGGGCTAACCGTGCGTGGATCATTTTACCATTGCGGTAATTTCCAGTATACCAACGGCTTCGGTTATTCGGCACCATAGTGATGGCTTTTTCCGGACAAATTCGCGAACAAAGCATGCAACCGTCGCAACTTACAGCCGAAATGACGACTTTCCCGTTATTTGTGTGTATCGCATCGAACCGGCAATAGGTTTCGCATACGCCGCAATTTATGCATTTATTGTCGTCGATTACGGCCGTGTGGCCCGATGTGTACACTGTTTCGAGGTAGTTTTCGGGCGATAGTATCAAGTGTAGGTTGGCTGCATCTACATCGCAATCGGCTACGACCAATTGATTGCCCAAAGTTGCAAAAGCCGCTGCAAGGCTAGTTTTTCCTGTGCCACCTTTTCCGCTTAATATGGCTGTTTCTATCATTGGGCAATCTGATTTTTAATATTGTGTAATAACTGTGTAAACACGCTTTGGTAACTGGGTATCTTATCCACCAGCAAATGACCTTCGGAATAAATACGGGCTATTTCCCTGTCGAATGGAATTTCTGCCAATAGCGTAATGTTTTTTTCTTTCAACCATTGGTAAACAGCGTCATCGCCGAGGCCGGCACGGTTCACCACTACGCCATATTTTTTATTCAAATGGTCGAGTGTCTCCACCGACAGTTTAAGGTCATTTAAACCAAATGGGGTGGGTTCAGACACCAAAACCACATAGTCGGCACTTTCTGCTGTGGCAATAAAGGGACACGAAATGCCCGGTGGTGCGTCGTAAAGTACCGTGCCGAGATTTTTTGATGCCGAAATGGCTTTTTTTATCACTGGCACCGGAGAGTAAATACCTACGTTAGCACAGCTTTCGATGGAAAGCGTATGGCTGTTTATTGCTGCTGTATTCACGCTTCCCAATGGTTTCTCTATTTCAGTAATTGCTCCGGTTTTGCAGGCAACCAAACAAGCGCCGCAATCGTGGCATAAATCTTCAATAATTTTAATGTATTGACTCTCGGGGATGTATACTATGGCATGATAGTTACAGAAGTCGTAACAAGCGCCACATAAATTGCATTTTTGGGCGTCGATAATTGGTAGTTTCTGTGTAACTTGTGTGCTCTTGATCCCTTTTCCCGATATAAATTCCGCCACGTTAGGCTCTTCTGCGTCGCAATCGACAATGGTAATGTACTGGTCGTTTTTTTGTGCTGCCCAAAATAGATTGGTCGAGATCAGTGTTTTTCCTGTGCCGCCTTTACCACTTGCAATGGCAATCTTCATGTTTATTTCCTCTGTTTTATTGGTCGACAACCATTTTGGTGGTTGTTTAATTTTTAGTGATCGCAAGCATTTGAACCGGTAACCAAACTGTTTTGCATCCAGTCCTGTACCAGTTCGTGCGGACTTTTGGGCTGTGCACCTACACTTACTGCTATGTTTTGTTCTGCAAATAGTTTTAATGCACGTTGCCCCATACCTCCGGCAATAATATCGGTAATGCCATGTTCAGCAAGCCATGCTGGTAATAGACCGGGTTCGTGTGGTGGTGGTGTAATTAACGTTTCGCGTACAATTTCATTATTATTCACCTCTAAAAACGAGAATTGTTTACAATGGCCAAAATGTGCTGTTAAACGGCCGTTTTCTAATGGAATAGCTACTTTCTTCATTTGATATTTTATTGTGAATTGATTTTTTTGTATTTAGTTGCAGCCTTGTCGGCCTCGGCCGTTTCTCATACCTCTGCCATGGCCTCTGTTTTGCTGGTTTCTTCGCATGCCCAGTCCCATGCCCAATCCCGATGGTTCAATATCATTACGTTTTTCAAAAATCTCGTCAGCCGTTTTACCTTTGTTCTCACCTTGGCATCGTCCTAACTTCCGTCCGGTCATGGCGCCTTCGCCATTCGGGCCTTTTCTGTTTAATTGTGGCATAATAACCTCCTTTTTTATAAGAATAATGAACGGCCTAAACCGCTTCTTAATCGTTTTCCCAGTTCAGGGCCTCCACCCGAATGACGTCTCAAGCCCATACCATGTCCGAGTATTTCTGCCATTTCCTGTTTCGGTTTGGCCTGACATCGGCCTATTCCACGGCCCTTTTGTTCTCCCGACTCATCGGGACCTTTTCCGTTTAATTTAGGCATCTCAGTTTTTTGCGTTATTTAACATTTCTATAATCGAACCTATCTGTTTTTTGTCGTCATGCACCACGATAAGTTGAATTTTCAGACTATCGAAAATATCTTTGACCTTTGCCCCAAATTCACCAGAAATTACCTTTTGAACCCCTCTCGAAGCAACTAATTGTGCCGATGCTGGTCCGGCACCTTCTACATTATCCTTACTTTGGTTGGGGACAAATTCCAATCCTTGTGTCTCGGTATCGTAAATGGCAAAATATGTACAACGACCAAATCGGCTGTCTATAGTCGATTCAGTATTGTTTCCGGTTGATGTAATGGCTATTTTCATTATATGTTGCAATTATTATTTCTGTTTCGGTGTCTGTGCGGACTGTGTTTGCGTGTAAGCGGTCTCTGACAGCTTTCGCAAGTTTCCTGATTACATGGTTTGCCAAGAGTGTGAACTTTTTCGAATCCACAAGTGGGACAAATGCAAACATCCCCTTCAAAGCCTTTTTCAAAATCGCCTTTGTGGTGGGTTATTTTGGTTGAACCGCAAAGTGCACATTGTGCAATTTCTTTATCTTTTGCGGGGTGGTTGAACCAACATTCGCAACTGCTGCAATGGTACCAATCACTGTCGAAATAGACCTTTCCGCCCTCAAATACAATAGGCCTGCACTGTACAAATGCTTCAGCAACTTTGCGTCTGGCGCTCTCGTATATTCTCGCATACGTAGGACGAGAAACGCCCATTATTCTGGCTGCTTCTACCTGCCCATGCAGTTCAAAATCGCTCAGACGAATAGATTCGTACTCTTCGAGGTTAATAAGCACTGGTGCTGTCTCCTCCGAAAGGCCAATAGGATTAAACCCTTTGAACCGTGGTGGCGTGTTTACTCTTCGTATTCTTTTTGGACGTGGCATATAAATAAGCAAATGTTCAATACAAAGGTAATGAACATTTGCTCAATATAAAAATAATTTGTACCTTTATTTTATTAAAAAACCGAATGGCTTATTTTATTTCGGTAATTGTATTAATATAAAAATAATTTTTTATGGAACAATCTATTAGTTATGAACCAGTAAGCATGCCACGTATTGGCGATGCTGCACCCGAATTTAACGCAGTAACCACACAAGGGCCTATCCATTTTCCGAACGATTACAAAGGTCACTGGGTTATTTTATTTAGTCATCCTGCCGATTTTACACCAGTTTGTACTTCGGAGTTTATGACTTTTGCTACAATGGAACCTCAATTCGAAGCAGTAAATTGTAAACTTGTGGGGTTATCTATCGATGGCTTATATAGTCATATTGCATGGCTACGCACCATTAAAGAAAAAATTGATTATAAAGGAATGAAGAATGTGGAGGTTAATTTTCCGCTTATCGAAGACATTACTATGGAAGTGGCCAAGCGCTATGGAATGATTCAACCTGGCGAAAGTTCTACAAAAGCGGTGCGGGCCGTCTTTTTTATAGATCCCCAGGGCACTATTCGTACCATTATTTATTATCCTTTAAGTCTGGGGCGTAATTTCGACGAGTTGCTACGTGTGGTCATTGCCTTGCAAACTGCTGATAATTTTGATGTGGCATTACCTGCCGACTGGCGGCCCGGTGACGATGTAATTGTTCCACCCGCTGGTTCGTGCGGCGTGGCCAAAGAAAGAGTGGAAACGAAAAGCGACCTTACTTGTCACGATTGGTTCTTTTGCACCAAACCACTTTCTGAAGATAAAGTGATGCATGCAATAAAAAATAAGTAAATTTTGGATTTCTGCGCTTTGTGTTTTTTCTTTCAAAGGGTTTTCTTAAAACACCGGCAATGGTTCAGTTGAACCTTTTGCCGGTGTTTTCGTCGTTGGATCTAACCAATATCGTTCGTCGAAAATTACCCTGATTGTCGGAGATGGTTAGATCATAAGCAAAACAATTATTGTAACTATACTTTTTGAGATATTGTAACCTCAATCGGTTTTTCGAGCAAGGCCGACATTAATGGAATAATACGCGTAAAATGAGCAGATGCAGAATGTTGTGCCAACGCTTCGGTCGATTCCCATTTTTCGTTCATTACCATAATGTTGGCATTATTAATATCCTGACAAAGTTCGTAAGTTAAGCAACCTTCCTCTTTTACGGTTTCTGTCACAATCTCATGTCCTAAAGCCAAAAAGGCCTCTTTTGCGTTCTCTTTTAGTGTAAACTTTGCAAATACATAAATCATTTTTGTAATTATTTGAGTTAATACTATTCAACGCCGCTGACTTTTTTGAACGGTATTGCAAGTTGGTTAATCTTTTTGTTAATCACAATTTTTTGAGTTGACAAATGTTGATCAAAAGGAAAACAAATGATACGTAATAAAATTTTGGGGAATCGAAATTATTCTACTATTAATTTTTCTGATTGAACACAACCTTCAGTATGAAACAAGACAAAATAGATGCCTTTCTTTAAGTTTCTTATATCAATTTTTGTGGTTAACATAGGTTTCGTTTCCTGTGAAATAATCTGACCTTGACTATTGATAAGCACTATTTTGTTGATGTTTATTCCGTTTGACAATATGACCAGGGATTGCGGGCGTTTTCCTATCAAGGTACACGAAAAGTTAACGCGGGCTACAAACCTTCGCATATCTCTGAAACCCTTATTGGATATATTGTGTTTAGTGGTTTCTAAGCTTTTCAATTTGTTCTTTTGTCAATCCGGTAGATTTTGAAATTATATCAATATCAACACCATTTTCTATAAAGTTCTTCGCTATTTCAATAGTCCTTTCATCTTTTGCAGTCTCTAAAGAGTTTTTTAAATCTCTATAATATTTCAAACTATCTTCGTATGAAATATACTCCTCTCTGGTAAACTTAGATATTTCAGCTACCTCAAACACTTTTTCAAACACTTCACCCTTTAATTTCTCGGGCAACCGGTCAAGTTTATTTAAATTTTTCAGAACGTACAACCATTTGTCAAATCGAGTCTCCAATTGGTCAATCGATTTATTAAACTTTGGCATTTCAAAATATATGAAAGTCAACTTATCATAAAATGTCTTATTCGTTCCAATATCTTGAAGTTTTACATCGTATCTATATTTTTCAGGTTCACTTTTATCGGAATCAAATATAAAATCAAGAATTCCAATTGTATAAACTGCTTTTAACTCATAATTCCAGTCAGATTTCTCGGCTTGTTCCTGAATTGGAAAAGTTGAATAATAAACGCTACGGTCTTTAAAGAAATTTTGTTTACTTTTCTGCATTTCAACAATAAATTTCTCTCCTTTTTCATTTTCACAATAAAGGTCAAAGATAGCTTTTCTATCTAGCTCTGTTTTTCCTAATTTTTCTGTTTTTAAATAAGTTAATTCAATAATTTTTCCTTGCTGGTCTTTCAGCAACTCATTCAAAAAATCAAGCAATAAATCTTTATTTGGCTCTTCTCCAAATAGTCTTTTGAAACCAAAATCAGTAAACGGATTTATATATTTTTCTCGATCCATTGCCATTTTATTGAATTTTACTCAAAAATACGATTTTTCCTGATTGTTTGATAATTAGCCTGATTGTTTGATAATTAGCAGTAATTTTTCCATTAAACACAACTTGATCATATTTCAAAGTAATTATCAACACATTTGGCTATAATTTGCATAATTGAAGCGTCTATTTTTTTAATTATTTCGCTTGCCTCAATTGTTATTGTGATGCACGCACAATGATTGTTGAATATTAAACAAACTTCAATGATATGATTCGAACCCTTGGCCTTTGTTGCTTACAGGTTCAACCCAAAACAAAAGACCCGTAACAATGCTGCTACGGGCCTTTTGATAGAGCTATTGAAGTTATTTTATACCAAACGAAACACTGAAGGCATAATCATAAAAGTCGGGCACCAGGCCTGTAATTACAATGGCAACTACACAAAATATTATAGCCGCACCAGTTAAAAATGGTGTTTTGATATGCGGTATCGGATTATCGTTGGTATCAATAAGCATGGCTTTTACGGGCAATAGATAGTAGTACAACGAAACTACGGTGTTCAGCAAGCCAAAGAGAACGAGGATGTAATACCCCTCTTGCGCGGCTGCGTAAAACAGAAAGTATTTGCCGAAAAAGCCGGCCAATGGCGGTATCCCGGCTAACGAAAATAGTGCCAGTGTAAACAGCAGGGTGAGTTTCGGATTGGTTTTATACAGGCCTTTGTAGTCGTTCATATTCTCTTTACCCGTTGTATAGTATATGGCCGAAATAACGCCAAACGCCGCGAGGTTCGAAAAGACATAAACCAATAAAAAGTACACGACCGAAGCCATACCCGCCTGA
>QKHT01000225.1 GCA_003249935.1 Bacteroidota bacterium | reverse complement strand
TGCGCCCGCGACGAATTTTCGGGCATCGCACAGGTTTACCTCGATGCCAACGAAAACCCATACAACGCACCGTACAACCGCTATCCCGATCCGCTTCAGTTGGAGCTAAAGGAGCGAATCGCCGAAATTAAAGGCGTTCCAGCCAAAACCATTTTTATCGGCAATGGCAGCGACGAACCCATCGACATTATTTTCAGGGCTTTGTGTGAACCAGGGGTAGATAATGTAGTAGCCATAGCACCAAGTTACGGGATGTACCAGGTGGCCGCCGATATTAACAATGTAAAGGTAAAGCAGGCCCCACTCAATGCCGATTTTAGCCTTAATAGCCAAACGGTGCTCGATGCGGTGGATGCACACACCAAAGCCATATTCCTTTGTTCGCCCAACAACCCAAGTGCCAATGCTTTGAACGGTGCCGAAATGGTTCGGATTATTGAATCGTTTGGCGGCTTGGTAGTGGTCGACGAGGCGTATATCGATTTTGTACCCGAAACATCGCTTCTCCCGAAATTGGCTAAATACCCCAACCTTGTGGTGTTACAAACGTTTTCGAAAGCTTGGGGCATGGCCGGTGTTCGCTTAGGTATGGCTTTTGCCGACGAAAGCATCATCCACGTGTTCAACAAAATAAAATACCCATACAACATTAACATTCTTACGCAGCAAGAGGCACTTAAGCTTTTGGCTGAACCGGCCGTGAAAGATGAGTGGGTAAAAACGATTCTGGCCGAACGTACCAAACTTGTGGTTGAGTTGGAGAAAATTGCGATTATCGAAAAGATTTACCCAAGCGATGCCAACTTCGTTTTGATTAAAGTGGCCGATGCCAACAAGCTGTATAATCATCTGATGAATAATTCGGTAATCGTGCGTAACCGTACCCGCATTTTTATGTGCGAAAACACCATTCGCATCACGGTGGGTACGCCCGAAGAAAACCGGATGCTCATCGAATCGATTCAATCGTTATAAATGCCGGTTCAACCGTAAAAACAGAAAAAATGAATCTTCAGGAACTCGAAAATGCTTATATCGCTCTGCGTGAATCGTCGGACGACCGAATTGCCACGCTATCGAAACAACACAAAGCCCACATGCGTTGCAAATCGGGTTGTTACTACTGTTGCGAGGATTTCGGGCTGTTGCCAATCGAGTTCTTTCTGATATCGAAACAATTAAAAAACGGCACATTCGCCCGTCGCGAGACCACCAAAACCGGCGAATGTCCGTTTTTAATCGACACTAATTGTGCCATTTACGCACACCGCCCTATGATTTGCCGCAACCAGGGTTCACCTCTGCTGTTTATGGACGACGATATTTGGTCGCTATCCGTTTGCGAACTCAATTTTACCGAGGTGGCCGACGATTTTTTTAACGAAGGCAACACCTACTCGCTCGACACCTATAATAGCAAGCTTTACATGCTGAATGCGGAGTTTCTGAAAACCGACGAAGGCAAAGCTTTCGATCGCGACTTAATTCCGGTGAGTGAGTTGTAATAAAAATGGAAAGTGCCGCCCCATTCGGGGCGGGAGATTATTGCCGTGATTATCCTTGCTACCGAACTTTCGCACCTACGGCGCGGCGGGTTCTACGCAACACGTGTTTTCTACCGAGCTTTCGCACCTACGGCGCGGAGGGTTCTGCGCAACACGCATTTTTATACCGATATTTCTGCTACCGATATTCCGCACGGCTCGGATTGTTGCCCCGTATGGGGCAAAATATCGGTAGAAAAACGTCATATTGTTTGTGGGTGCCGCCCCATTCGGGGCGGGAGAT
>QKHT01000241.1 GCA_003249935.1 Bacteroidota bacterium | reverse complement strand
GGCGGTGATGGATTAAAAAAGGATATTCACCTGCGCTACCACAACGTGTATGGAATGCTGATGGCAAAGGCATCGAAACAGGGAATAAAGCAGGCAAATCCCGAAAAACGCCCCTTTGTACTTACCCGCGCCAATTTTCTAGGCGGTCAGCGATATGCAGCCACATGGACAGGCGACAATGCCTCAACCTGGGAGCACCTGAAGTTATCTATTCCCATGAGCATTACACTTAGTTTGTCGGGGCAGCCTTTCAATGGTCCCGATATAGGAGGTTTTGGTAATAATGCAACGCCCGAACTTTACGGCCACTGGATTGGATTGGGGTCGTTCTATCCATTCTCAAGGGCACATTCCGCAATAAAAACGCTACCTCATGAACCCTGGTCGTTCGGTAAAAAGATTGAAGATGTTGCCCGTCAAGCCATTGAAAGGCGTTACCGATTAATGCCATACTTATACACTCAGTTTTATAATGCAGCCACTACGGGTATTCCGGTAATGCAACCCGTATATTTTGCTGATTACAAAGACAAGAACCTGCGTAAAGAACAAGAAGCATTTTTATTTGGAGGTGATTTACTTATTATACCCAAATGGGCCGTGAAACCTGCATTACCTAAAGGAAATTGGCCAACAATCTCGATTTTAGAAAATGAAAATCAAGAATATCTTCCTGAAGTAAAAATCAGACCTGGGGCCATTGTTCCATTGAGCAAAGTAATACAAAACACAACCGAGTATTCCTTAGAAACGCTTGATTTATATGTATGTCTCGATGCAAACGGAAAAGCCGAAGGACAATTGTACCACGATGCCGGAGATGGCTATGGCTATAAAAATGGTGCGTATGCTCTATTAACTATAAAAGCTGAGAAAAAAGAAGATGAAGTAATTATAACAGTATCTGATAAATTGGGTAATTTTAAAATAAACAATAAAAGTACAACTGTGCACTTATATGCAAATAAAAAAGTTATTAAATGCACAGGAGTACTTGATGGTACTATAAAACTTAAAACCAATTAGTGTTATGAAGTTAAATAAAACATTCTTATTTCTGATCGTATTTATTGCTTTACAAAACTTTATTCAGGCACAGAACAAAGGAACCGTAATAACAAGTACTGATATCATTAAAACATACGTTAATGCCTTTAATGCATCCGATGACGAACCTTATAAACAAGCGTTTCCAAACGCAAAAGCATTCGATTTTTTGGCCGAAAACATTCCACTTTTTGAATGTCCCGATAAAAATATTGAGCGTACCTATTATTTCCGCTGGTGGACCTATCGAAAACACATCAAAAAGACATCAGATGGCTATATTATAACCGAGTTTTTGCCCGATGTGTCGTGGGCCGGACCAAAAAATGCCATACCTTGCGCAGGATTGCATCACTTTCGCGAAGGTCGATGGTTAAAAAATCCGGTTTATCTTCAGGATTACGCAAATTTCTGGGTCTATCATTCCGGTTATCATCCTAATCCAAAATGGAAACATTTCAAAGCGGTTTTAGGACATGGTTTCCCGCTAAGCGATGCGGTTTTACAAATGCATAAAGTTCATTCTTCGGTTGAATTGATAAAAAAAATTCTCCCTGAGTTAACCGCAAATTACGAAGAGCTCAAAAAGCTTCGAAAAACCGAAACCGGGCTCTACTGGAGTAATGCCGGAGGATGGGAAGGCGATGGAATGGAGGTTGCAATTGGCGGAAATGGTATACGTCCTACCATTAATTCGTACTTGTATGCTCAGGCAAAAGCATTATCCGAAATGTATTTGATGCAAGGAGATAAGATTAACAGCAA
>QKHT01000009.1 GCA_003249935.1 Bacteroidota bacterium | reverse complement strand
GTCGTATGTTTCATGTATTTATTTTTAAAAGTTTATGAATGTAAAAATAATGATATTGTTTAGTTATACATTCTTTTTTTATCTTTTTTTGCCGGTTATATCATTAATTGGCAGCGAGTCTAATGGGCTCTTAATTTTTTTTGCCGCTTTAGGGGTAATATGCGTATAAATCATGGTCGTTTTCAGACTACTATGCCCAAGTAACGCCTGTATGTACCTAATATCCGTTCCTGCTTCCAATAAGTGTGTGGCAAATGAATGGCGCAAAGTATGCACCGTGGCTTTCGATTCGAGTCCTGCCTTTTTTACAGCCTTACTCATTACTGCTTGTACGGTACCGGTACTTAAAGCTTCGCCTTTGTATTGCCCCGGGAACACCCATTCATCGTTAGGGTTAAGCCCTCGATAGTTTTTCAAATATTCCACCACGGAATATGGCAACATTACCACACGATCCTTGTCGCCCTTGCCGTGCCTTACCGTTATTTTATGCTCTGCAAAATCTATATCAACCCATTTTAATGCCACTATCTCGCTACGTCGCAACCCCGATCCGTATCCCAAAAGCAAAAGTAGTTTGTGTTTCGTATTATCTACGCAATCGAATATTCGTGCGCACTCTTCGATTGTAAGTACTGGTGGCAAATATTGGCCATGTTTGGGTCGGGGCAGGTTAATAGTGAACGATACCTGTTTCATTACATGCCTGAAATAAAACTGCAATGCATTAATAAGCATATCGAGGCTGCTGGGCGATAAACCCTTTTCAATCATCTCTGCCAAATGGGCTACAATTTCGCGTTCGGTAAGTGTGTCAGGATTTTTGTATCCGTTTTGTCGCAAAAAAATACTAAAGGCATTAGTGTAATTTTTGAGCGTATTCGGGCTGTAATTTTGCGCAATCAGATAGTCGGTCATGGCCAACATATAGGTCTGAACCGATTGTGGTACCGATTGGAGTAAATCGGCACGCATACGTTTAAATTGCGATGCTTTACGGTTCAAGGCCTTATACTTGCTTAAATATTTTTCGGGCAAATGGTTCTGAACCGTAATTTGCAACTCCCGAGCCAATCGCTCAATGTTTTCGAGCATGGCTGGGGTGGCCGAAATAACGTATGCTCCTTGCGATTTGCTATAGCGGCTGCCTTCCCATCGCTTAACCTGTTCGAGCAAATAGGGCACTGCCGGACAGCGCATTATAAACCATCGTTTGTCAGCTGCGTAAGCTTCTAACAAAATAAACCCATCTGCTACAATGGTATCCTTTTCGTCGTTGTAATAGTTTGCCGGAAATATTTCGCCCATTTCGAGCAAAGCTTCAACGGCAATTTTTACATTTACATGCCTGAATACAAAAAATGCCTTTTCGGTTTTATTCCAATATACGCCTTTAATTTTCATCATTTTTGGCGTAATATGCTGCCGATATGGTACCCGTATAATCCAATACTTACCAGTAGTTCCAACATACACCACCTGTTTTTTAAAGTCAGGAGTTTCCTCCTTATGTCCGGCATCGCTATCGTGCCGGAGTTTCGCCGTATTATCGGCTATGTGAACAGTTTCTTGCCTAATTTCGGCAGGTTCAATTTGTGTAACGGTGGTGTCGTATTCGCTCTTTAGTATTTCAATTTCGCTAAAGTTAGTGCAAATCTCATTATAATTCTCAATATTATAGGCAATATACCAACATTTTAGTGTGTTGCTCCATTTGGCTCCCATTCGTTTACACCGCGCGATATATTCGGAATTGTATTCGAACCATATGGCGATTTGAATATCGCCTTTGTGGTTTATTTTTTTTAGTTGAATCATGGCT
>QKHT01000255.1 GCA_003249935.1 Bacteroidota bacterium | reverse complement strand
AGCTGTTTTGCCAGATTTGTTTTCCACTCTCTGCGGCCATCGACCATCTGTTTCGCCTTGATATTAAACGGTGCCACCAGATGCAATACAAGCTTATAAACCTGTAAACCTGCTATGTATATTATTTTAGATATCATGTTTTTTTAGTAATCAGTAAAAAGTCGTCTGTCGTCAGTCGTCAGTCGTCAGACATCAGACATCAGACGTTAGTCGTTAGTCGTCAGTCGTCAGTCGTCAGACATCAGTCGTCAGTCGTTAGTCGTCAGTCATCAGACATCAGTCGTTAGTCGTTAGTCGTCAGTCGTTAGTCGTCAGTCGTTAGTCGTCAGTCGTCAGATGTCAGACATCAGACATCAGTCGTCAGACATGGGACGCGGCGGCGAAGTCGACTATCGTAAGTCGCTTCTCGAACATCGAACATCGTAGTACGCGGCAAAGGTGTTAATTCACCATTATCAATTGTCCATTCATTTTAACAACAAATACATCAGCACACCAAGATAATTACCCACGGCATACCCGATAATACCAACGGTTATACCGGGAATGAGCAGATGTCGTGCTTTGAGTGCCGACACCACAACCGGCACAAAAGGTGGCGAGCAAATAAGGGCCACTGATGTCACCATTACCGTATCGGAATCGATGCGAAAGAGCTTTGCCAAAAAAATATGGCCCACAAAAGTAATAAATATCACAAAGGTAATATAGAAAAAGAGCGGACTATCCAAAAGATGCATGTGACTAAAGTCGGCCATACTGGCTACCACAAAGCTGAACACATGAATAAAGTACATCCCGAAATTATAACTGCCTTTAACCAAAGGCTTCGAAATAAATATAGAAATCACAATAGAAAGCGTGGTAAGCATGAGAATAATTACGGCCATACGTACACTCTCACCCACCAAAAAGCCCGAAGCGGCAGCCATTCCGGCCACAACCACGGCCAGCAAAAAGCCAATCCAACGACTGGGATAACGTATGGCCCGAATCCAACCTTTTAGCGTATTATCAACGACATACGCTTGTTCATTAAGCGGTTCAGCCACTTTTTCTGATTTTAAAAACCGTCGGAACAGAAACTTTCCTCCCGACAATAAAACCATCAAATAAGCCATGGTAACCACGGTATCCATCGTATGCACGCTGATGTACAGTGCAGCGTCGATATTTAATGCGCTTTTAATAGATGCTAAATTTGGGGTTCCACCCGTATAAACCCCCATAAACAAGCCAGCCACCTTTGCACCATCGGCCATCTCATCGCCCCAGATTACAAAGCCCGCATATACGGCGATTGTCAGCATAACCATGGAGAGAAACATCGACAAAATGGATGTGAACGCAATTTTCGACAGATTGCGCCATTCCGATTCGAACAGCAAAAGCGGAATGGCTAGCAAAACCGTACCGCTTGTTATGCTATCGGACATTGCAGCTATTTCCACTGTTTTGGGAAGAACCGCACCGAATACAATCCCTAAAGCATAACAAAGAATAACGGTGCCCACTTTATCGAGCCACACAAACCGCTTGGTAAGCCAGCTTAGGCCCATTGGCAATGTAAAGAACAGTATGCCTATCCATATCAAAAAAATCATAATTATTATCTGAATGTTTATACATAATTAAATTCAAATTAAACCTCTTTTTTTCTGATGTCCAAACTTTATCAAATTCTAACGGTTTTGGTAGTTACCATTCAAATGGTTAAATTTGACCAACGATTAAACGTATGCAGAGACTTTCACTACAACAAAAGCTACAACAAAAGTTGTCGCCGTTACAAATTCAGGTTATTAAATTGCTTGAGATTCCTACCATAGAGCTTGAGCAACGAATAAAGCAGGAACTTGAAGAAAACCCCGTGCTGGACGAAGGGCGCGAGGAGAATATTGACGACCCTGCCGACGAAAAGGACGATAGCCCTGATGACGATTTTTCGATTGATGAATATCTCAACGACGACGATATACCGGCATACAAGCTTAAAACACAAAACCACTCGCCGGACGATAAAATTGTAGACATCCCCTTTTCGGTTGGCGTTACCTTTCACGAACATTTGATAAATCAACTGAGCGAAACGGAACTCAACGACCAGGAACGAATTATTGCAGAGTACATTATCGGTAATATCGACGAAGACGGCTACCTCCGTCGCGATACCGAATCGATGGTAGACGATCTGGCCTTTATGCATAACATCTCGGCGTCTGATAAAGAGATGAAACATATTCTTGAGGTTATTCAGGAGTTTGAACCGGCAGGGGTTGGAGCCCGCGATCTTCAGGAATGCCTGTTATTACAATTGGAACGCAAACGTTATCGGCCGGAGTTGGCATTGGCTATTGAAGCATTGGAAGACAACTTTGATTTGTTTACGAAAAAACACTTCGACAAAATCATTAAAAAACTCAACACCACCGAGGCCGAATTTAAACTGGCCATGGACGAAATTATTAAGCTGAACCCCAAACCGGGCAGCGTGATGAGTTCGGGGGCTATTGAGTCGGTTCAGCAAATTACGCCCGACTTTATTCTCGAAATAAACAACGACGAATTGATTTTGTCTCTTAATCAGCGCAATGTACCTGAATTAAAGTTAAGCCAATCGTACAAAGAGATGCTGCAAGACCTTGTAGCTAACAAAAAGGGCCAAACGGCCGAACAAAAAGATACGCTGATGTTTGTAAAGCAAAAGCTCGACTCTGCCAAATGGTTCATCGAAGCCCTTAAACAACGCCACGACACATTGTTTACAACAATGCAGGCCATTGTGGATATGCAACACGATTTTTTTCTGGAGGGCGACGAAACACAATTGAAACCCATGCACCTGAAAGATGTGGCCGAAAAAACGGGGTTCGATATTTCAACCATTTCGCGAGTTAGCAATAGCAAATACATCGAAACGCCCTACGGCATCTACAAACTAAAATACTTCTTCTCCGAAGCCATGCAAACCGACACAGGCGAAGAGGTTTCATCCAAAGAGATAAAAATGATACTCTCGGAAGCCATCGATGCCGAAGATAAGCGCCATCCGCTCACCGACGAAGCCTTGATGGAAGTCCTCAAAGCCAAAGGGTATGTGATAGCCCGCCGAACAGTGGCCAAATACCGCGAACAGTTTGGGTATCCGGTAGCCCGTCTGCGCAAAGAATTATAATTAAACTTAATCCGTATTTTTTATGAACCAAAAGTTTGCACATACCGTATCATTCGCACTTCATCCTATACTAATGCCCTTATATGGCATATTATTGATGTTGGGTACACTTAACAGCATATATGCGCAGCCATTGCTTTATAATGTCATCATGGTTTCTATCATTGCAATGTTTACCATTATTATACCTGCTTTTGGCGTTGTGTTATTACGTAAAGCAGATATTGTAACAAGCTATTTTATCGAAAAACGAACTGAAAGAACCTATCCGCTTCTTGTTACCGTTGTTTCGTTGTTAATTGGCTTTCTGTTTTTGCGATATATCAAAGCACCACACATGGTGTCGAATTTTATGCTTGGAACAACGATTGCCGCAGGGTTAGCAACGGTCATCACGCTATTTTGGAAAATTAGCATACATCTTGCCGCCATTGGCGGACTAACTGCTGCGATTTGCCTCCTTTCGATCATGTATCGCATTAATTACTCAATACCGGTTTCGATGCTTGTACTGATGAGTGGACTTGTAGGTTGGGCCCGTGTAGAACTCAATGCCCACACCATTGGTCAGGTTGGTGCAGGCTGGACATTAGGCGTAGTTTCGGTAATTCTGGCATTTCTGATTTAAAACAATAACAAACATCGAATAATACAGAAACAAATAATAAAGGCGACCTTCTGGTCGCCTTTATTCCAATAAGTAGTTAATTATTTCAAAACCTGAACTTTACGTAATTCTGTATTGCTACCATTCTCTATTTTTACAAGGTAAATACCTTTTGCAAAACCAGCCGTTGAAATAGTACCTTCAACATCCATACTTGCTTTTTCTGCCATTAAAGTACCAGCAAGATTAAACACTTTAATATTGGATTTTCCGGCATTATTTAGCTTTACAACGATCTGATGGTTACTTTCGAATACAATAGCATTCTTCAAAGTGTTTTTTGGCACACTAACACCATAAGGTCCAGCATACTCGAATGTAAAAGCCCCCACAGCACCACTACCACCATCTGATATTAATTCAGCCACATAGTTTCCTTCAATCGCAAACTCCAACAATCCACTTCCGCCAGCAGATGTATTGGTTTGTTGTGAAATGACACATGCACCAGTAGCATACAAACGCATATGATCAACCAGTTTTTCGTAGCCGGCAAGCATGTTGTGTTCGGTTGTACCACCAGTGACACCGGTTATTTTTTTATAAGAATTGGCCGTAGCGGTTGCACTTACTGTACCACTGTATACTTCGGTTAATACATTGTCTGCACTACGCTGCAACAACCTGAATTTTACAACTTGTGAGCCATTTCCTTTAAACAACAAATTATATCGTCCGGGAGCAAATGTTAAAGAAAACCTTAGAGCCGAACCATTAGATGACAAACGTCCATAAGCATCGTTCATGGTAAAAGGAGCCGGATTTGCATATAATGCCGGATCACTGCCATTCAACACAGCAGCCCCAGGAATCAGTGCCGGACATGTACCGAGAGCAATCCTGTCGGTATTATCGCCTTTACGTTTATTCAGGTAAGCCATTCTATACCCATTAGCCACAGTTACCGAATTTACAGCATCCCAAATTAATCTTGCTCCCATGGCTGCACAAGTTGCATCAGCAGTATTTGCAGGGGTTTTTATTTGCCCGGCAGCATAATCACCAGCTTTAAAATCGGCGACAGCATTGGTGAAATCAGTGGGCAGAGCCATATAAGTGCCCTTATCATACTGCCATGCCTCAATGACATTTTCGACAGCAAAGTTTTGATCGTTATCGACACCAAAGTTCCATCCACCGGTTTTCCATGCCGTACCGGTATAGGTTTGAGCGAGAACACAAACTGAGAGGCCCATGAATAAACTAAAAGAGTAAACTGTTTTTTTCATATCTGCTATAATTTTAATAATTAGTACTACCCCAAATGTATACAAAATTCGTTGAATACAAAATGCATTTATCAAACATTATTTAGCATATTTTGAGTCAAAATCCAGAAACTTTTAATAAAAAGTACAGCCAACTAAAAACAATATTAAAACAAATAAATACAAAACATCCTCAAACATGGCATAATAAGCACACAAAACAACCTAAAAACAAAAAAAATAAAAACAAAAAAAATCATATGGCTCTAAAAAACGATTTGTTAAATAAATACAAAACAAAAGACCACTTACAATGATTGCAAGTGGTCTACCTATTCGTAATTTCAAATACTACTCTTTATTCATCAACTTTGCCTTTTCGAAAAACCAGAATATTAACGAAAGAACGACCCCGACAATTGCGGCAAAAGCCATTCCTTTAAGCTGTACCGTACCCAATTGAATACTTGCACCACTTACCCCCACTACAAAAGTAATAGCACCTAACACCATATTGCGGTTTTTGCTGAAATCGACTTTTTGCTCCACAAACATTCTGAACCCCTGTACGGCTATTACACCATAAAGTAACATCGTTATTCCACCCATCACAGCATTGGGAATAGTGGAAATGGCAGCAGAAATTTTACCGATAAGCGAAAATGCAATAGCCAAAATAGCCGCGCCGCGGATCACCCAAACAGAATAAACCCGGGTAATAGCCATCACACCAATATTCTCTCCATAAGTTGTATTTGGTGGCGAACCAGCAAAACCCGAAATGATATTACTAATACCATCGCCTAAAAGTGAGCGGTGTAAGCCAGGTTTCTTCATTAAGTCAGTCTCGGTGATTTTACCCGTTACAATCAGGTGACTAATATGTTCGGCCAAAACCACAATACAAGCTGGCGCAATAATAATAATCGCATTAACATCGTACACGGGTGCTTGAAATTTGGGCAGCGCAAACCATGCCGCATTACCAATTGAAGCAGTATCGACCATACCCATAATCAGGGCAAGAATATAACCCGCCACCACAGCAAACAATATAGGAATAACCTGTAAAAAGCCTTTAAACAGTACTGAACCTAATATCCCCACAACAAGTGTAAATAATGAAACCGTAATAGTTTTGGAATCGAGCGTAAATGCAGCAACAGTTTGCCCCACCGGTGTAGGCCAGGGTGCAAGGCCGGCCATTTGGGCAGCTACCGGAGCAAGTTCGAGGCCGATAATGGCCACCACAGCACCCATTACGGCAGGAGGCATTACCACATCAATCCATTTAATACCCCATTGCTTAACCACAAACGAGATGGCCACAAAAAACAGCCCGAAGAAAATAAATCCGGATTGGGCATGTGTAAATCCACCGTACGTACTAATTATTAACATAGCCGGTGCAATAAATGCAAAACTGGAACCAAGGTAAGCCGGAATGCCGCCTTTTGTAATCCAGGTATAAATTAGTGTTCCTATACCATTCATCAACAATGCAATGGCCGGATCAACACCCAATAAAATCGGAACCAAAATGGTGGCTCCGAACATCGCCGTCAGATGCTGAAAACTGAGCGGCAAACTCTCCATAATGGAAAGTTTTTCATGAATTCCAATTACTTTTCTTGACATTCCTTTAATCTCCTAATCGTTTTTGTAAATTGTGCTATTTAGTTGAGGCCGAAAGATAACAATAATTTCAAAAATACGATAAAACCAAAACCAAATAATTAACAGATGATTACAAATTCGAACGTTGCGGTTAAATTGGCCGTGCGACTATAATAAACGAAACAGACCGCAAGGAGAAACCCAAATAAACGATACGACCGGATGCAAATAATAAGTGTCTATTTTCTTTTGTATTGGTATCGTGAAGGAATAGTTCGTTAAACTTTTATCTAAAATTTATCATCTAAAATCTAACGATCTATTGATAAGGGACATCAATTGTAAAATCGGTATGATATTGCAGTATAAATACATGTTCATTTACAAATC
>QKHT01000295.1 GCA_003249935.1 Bacteroidota bacterium | reverse complement strand
AACAAAGTATGTTTGTCCATCGCTTAGGTTTGTGAGATTTGTATTAAAACTACCTGTTCCATTCCCCACAACCACTTTACTGTTGGCTATGGTTGGGTTTGCAGTCGTTCCATACACAAAACCCCGCTCGGTAACCGTTTGGCCGCCATCGGCAGAAATGCTGGCAGAAAGGTTTGCTGAGGAGTATGTAATGTCTGAAACTGTTACTGCACTAACAGTGGGTAGCATATACTTTTGCGTAGTAAATACCTTTTCACTGCCATAACTCACCCCTTTCCCATTCACTGCATAAGCCCTAAGGTAATATGTTTGTCCATCGCTTAGGTTTGTGAGGTTTGTATTAAAACTACCCGTCCCATTCCCCACTACCACTTTGCTGTTGGCTGTGGTTGGGTTAGTGGTGGTGGCATACACGAAACCGCGTTCGGTAACGGTTTGGCCGCCATCGGCAGATATGGTTGATGCGACGGTTACATAAGTATAGCTTAAATTCGAGGTGGTGCATGCCCCCACTGTGGCAAAGCCGTATGCCGGGGTTGTAAATTCTATTTGTGTGCCGTAGACTATATCTTTGCTGTTTTGCACATAGGAGCGCACGTAGTAGGTTGTGCCATTTGTTAATGCGCTTAGGTTTGCAGTAAAGCTGCCGACACCGGTGCCGGACGAAACTTTGGTGTTTGCGAGTGTGGGATTCGGGGTGGTGGCATACACAAAGCCGCGTGCTGCGACAGGCAAATCGCCGGCGGAAGTCACACTCCCCGATAAGGTGGCAGTGGTGTATGATACTGCACTACTGGTGGTAGTACCTAAAACCGGCATGACATAAGCGGTGGTTGTAAACGGCATGGTTTCGCCATAGGCCGTGCCTTTGCTGTTGATAGCATAGGCCCGCACGTAGTAGCTTGCACCATCGGCAAGGCCGCTGATAGTGGTGTTGATTGCGCCAATGCCCGTTCCGAGTGCAAGCTTGGTGTTTGCGGTTGTGGGGTTGTTTGTGGTTGCGTACACAAAACCCCGTTCGGTAACGTCCAACCCGCCATCGTCCGAGACGTTTGCGGAAACAGTGGCCGAGGTTTTAGCGATATTCGAAACCGTGGTGGCGGTAAGCGTAGGCAAGGCGTTGGACATGGTGGTAAACTCAACCTCCTGACCGTAACTCACCCCGCGGGCATTAATGGCATAGGCACGGGCGTAATATTTGGTTCCGGCCAAAAGCGGTGTAAGCGAAGCCGTGATGACACCCACACCGTTGGTCACAGTTTTCGTTCCTGTAATGGAAGGATTTTGCGAAGTACCATAACAAACCCCGCACGATGTCACCGGAAATGCACCCACACTGGCCGACATAGATTTGAAAAATGCGAGATTGTAAAGAACCAATTCCGGCTTAAGCGGTTCCACCGAACCATAAGCAAACTCGATGGTTTGCGGTGTGCCGTTTATGCCCCGCCCTATGGTGTAAATTTTATACACCACAGATTTTACCGATTCGCTTACCACATCGGTGAGCATATTTGCAGCGGCATCGAGGGTTTTGTATTTCTCGAACGGAGCGCCATCGATTGCGCGTTCCACCACTACCCCATTGCACCAGTTGGCCGAAAATGCCCATGTTACCGTGCAGTTAGTTGCCGATTGAGCCGAGAGAACGAGGTTTTTCACTTCGCCCAAGGTGGTGTTCAATACTTCGGTTTCTACGGTTCCGCCCTTAAACCCGTTGGCCATGGCCGAAACACGGTATACCACGGTGGTGTTAAACGGGGCTACGGTGTCGGTATATTGTTGAATAGCCACCGGCGAAGTGCCAATGGGTGACCAGTCGCTTTCGGTTGTTTTACGTTCCACCACGTAATTTTCGTGGCCTTGCAAATGATCGACCCAACGGAAAAACACTTTTCCATCGGCCTGTTTTTGGAACAATTGAATCGCAATTGCCGGAAACACAGGCTCAATTTTCTGCTCCACGGCCGTACTTTTTTGCTTGCCCGCAATGGCACAAATACGGTAGGTTATGGCTTGTTGCGGATTGGGCACATAGGTGGTATCGATGTAGGTCTTTGCCGATTTTGGCACCGTATCTAAACCGATTAGCCAAGTGCCATCGCCAACTTTTCGGTCAACAACAACCCCGTCGATTCTTTCGTCGGATAGTGTCCAGGTCAGTTTGGCTTCGACTAACGAAAGTTGCTCCACGGTTAAATCTTCGGGTGCCCAGGCTTCGGGCGAGGTGGCCGAATCGTAGGGGCTGCCCCGGAGTTCTATTTTGGTACAGGCTGCTTGCAGCACCAAAGTGAATATAAAGAAGAGTCTGGCGATATGTTGCCATTTAATATCATGGTTTTTACACGCACTCAGCAGGTACGACCAAAATCTAACAATCGGACTAGTTTGCATAACTTTATATTGTTTATTTTATGTTCTCTATTCTAATGCTTCTATTTCAATAACTTTCGAAATTAAACCCAACTTATTCCATTCAACTTCAGAACGAGTGAAAAGCCGGATGTCATCTTATTTTTCCGGACAAAAACACCACGTGACAATCTTTCGACCAATCGGTTAATTTGCATATTCGGCACTGAAATAAACAAGACCATTTACATTTACGGGCAAAAGCCCAACTAAACTCAGTTCGGGAGAACCCGCCGGGAAAATGAATCGAATTGGTTCGCGCCATGAATTGAAAATCGCCGAAATCAAAGGGCAACTTAATCGGTCCATAAAAATCGTTCATCATAATCGACACCATATTCCTTTAAAAACATCAAATACTCGTCTCTAAAAGTCATGGTTTTATGATGCTCCTTTTGATTTTCTATATATTTTTTCGTTTTATCATGCAATGACGAACTTACTGAAAAACCACCATAACCACCTTGCCATGCAAACAAAGAATAATGTGCATCCCGGGTTTTTATCCAACGACTACTATGCTTTTTAATCTCCTCCACAATTGATGCCAAAGCTACATTTTTCGACAGCACAAAGAATATATGCAAATGATCGCTCGTGCCATTAATAATGATAGGAATCGACTGATTATCCTTGATTATGGAACCCAAATAAGCGAACAAATCAGGTGTGTCTTCTTCCCTGATTGTTGGTGATTGATCTTTAATGTGAAAGACCAGATGAACATACAATTTTGACAATGACTGTGACATAATTCTATTTTTTAATCTGCCCTTACAGGGCGCTGTTTCCCGTTGGTTCATCATACCCAAGGCGTTGCCTTGGGCTAAAATAAGCTGCCCTTTCAGGGCGAAATCACGTTTTCCAATGCATCATGCTATGCATTCAATCCGAATCAGGGCTGAAAGCCCGACTTAATTCAGCCCGGGGCAACGCCCCGGGGAATCGTTTGTGCAGGTTGGCCGGCGCCCTGTAAGGGCAGGTTAAATAACAATTCGCCTCCGGACAACGAATCCAATGAACATACAATTTTGACAATGACTGTGACATAATTTTATTTTTTAACCTGCCCTTACAGGGCGCTGTTTCCCGTTGGTTCATCATACCCAAGGCGATGCCTTGGGCTGAAATAAGCTGCCCTTTCAGGGCGAAATCACGTTTTCCAATGCATCATGCTATGCATTCAATCCGAATCAGGGCTGAAAGCCCGACTTAATTCAGCCCGGGGCAACGCCCCGGGGAATCGTTTGTGCAGGTTGGTCGGCGCCCTGTAAGGGCAGGTTAAATAACAATTCGCCTCCGGACAACGAATCCAAAAATCTCACCATTTTTTTCCAACCCATTGACATCGTAGATTTTCAATTCAGAACGAAAAAAAAATATCTTAGAACTGCAACTGTATCGCGGTACCGGTTCCGGCCGAAAGATTGAGTTTTATTTCTCGGTTCAGCCGGTTTATTTTAAACGACGTTGTTACCACCGGCACAAGGCAGGCGCCGCCCAGACCGTACATTACCGGCACGAGGGTGTTGTAGAGCTTCACCTGCGATTTCAGATTCCCGACATCGGGGTCGCCGCTGTTGTAGCGTTCGAGGTTATCGTTGGCTTTATATTGCATGTAAGCCCCTGTTCCGCCCAATGCTGCACCAAGCGAGAGCCACGCCACACGTGAGGATTTGAGTCGCGTAACGTGCTTTTGGCGTGAGGCTATGATGTTGCTCAGATCGAACCTGAAGCTGGTGGTTTCGCCTTCGGTAATGGAAATGTTTTTATTCACAGGGTCGTAGCCCGGCTTGGTGAGCTGTAGTTTGTAACTGCCTTCGAGTAGCGACAACACCACCGGAGTGGTTTGCTTTTGCTTGATGCCATCGAGCACAATGGCTGCACCTGCGGGGTTGGTAATGATGCTCAATCCGCCCATTATGGGTTCGGGGGCGAGCGACACGGTTTCGGAGCTGCCTACCCGCACAAAAACCTTGCGGGTATCGGTGCGGTGATGCGGCTTTTCGGCCGTAAGGGTATATTCGCCCGGCGCGAGTTGCTGCTTGTAGTTATTTGGCGAAAGCACTTTGCCATTGAGGGTTACAGTGGCATCGGGCGCCACAATGGTAAGCACACCAAAATTGGCCGACATTGCGAACGTTTTATTCGTCGCTTTGCCATCGCTTACCGTCACACTTGCTGTGGCTTCGGTATATTGAGGCAGCGAAACCTTCACCAGATAGGTGGCCGAAGCGCATTTTTCGTTGGTATAGGGCGTGGTTCCAACCTGCTGATTATCGACATAAACCTGTGCACCTGCCGGTTCCGACAAAATATGGAGGGTACCGAATGCCGGCTCCAATTTTACGTTCAATACTTTCGATTCGCCATCGGCAATCGCTATTTTTTCGGTGCTTGTATGGTATAGTTTGTTTGCCACAGATACGGTGTGCACCCCCGAGGATATTTGGGTTTTGGGATACTGCCCCATGCCAACCGGTTTGTTATCGAGGGTAATTTCGGCTGAACCGGGTTCTGCCTGCACGGTGAGGTAACCAAAGCGGGGTTTAAGTGTAAATACCGGCAACTCCTTGGTTTCGCCTTCGGCCATGGTAAAGCGGCTTTCGATGGGTGAATAGAGGTGGAAATCGAGGCGTAAATCGTAGTCGCCCGCCACCAACTCTTTGTTAAGGGGCGTAACACCGGCACTTTGTCCGTTTAGCAGCACGGTGGCACCTTGCGGGTTGCTGTTTATGGTTACAATTCCGGGTAGTTTTAGTTTGGTTGAACCGGCACCGGCAGCAAGGGTAATATCGACCACGGTATCGTTGCGGAGTTGAACCTTGAAGGTTTTGTCGGCGAAACCTTTTTTGGTGGCCGAAAAGCTGTAAGTACCCACGGGCAACGAAAAATTGGCCGTCAGCCCGGGCGTGGCCATAGGCACTTTGCCGGTTTGACCAATATATACTTCGGGGGTATTGAACCGCAGGGTGAGTGTGCGTAAATCAGCATCGGCAGCACCGGTAGCGTCTACAATCAAATCGAGGGTGTACACATTGAGCGGTTCAACCGAAAGCGGAATAGTAAATACCAAGGGTTTCAGTCCTTCTTTTCTAAAAGTCAAACGGCGCTCATCGACGCGTATCCATATCCAAAATTCCCCATCGGCAATGGCCTTTCGGTCTTCAATCTGCAAGCCCGACTCCACCAATATGTCGGTGTTGTTGGTTCGAATTTTTACTATGGCGCATTTTTCGCCGTTTAAATCGGTACGGATATTATCGGGTTTGCGGCCCGAAATATCGTTGGCAATATGCTCGTAGTTCAGCACCTTAAACTCCTGTGCCGTAGCCAGGGTGCAAAACACGACCGACCATGCCAAAAACAGTTTCCGTAGTTTCATATTTATTTAACTCTATTGTTGTTTGCTAAAATATTCATTTGTATGATATTATATTTACCCAAAATAATATTTGCCCTTTCGGGCATTACGTTCAGCCTCGGTTAATTGTTCTACCGCTATACCGTTCCTCCGGCACTATTGCTGAAGGCCCAGCTTATTTCAGCCCGGGGCAACAGCAACAAAACAGGGCAATAATTGGTTAATTATTGAGTTATACCGACCCCGGAAATGCCCCAAAGGGGCAATAGCAAAAAGGCAGGGCAACGCCCTGTTGTTATGCAATGCCGCAACACCAGCCCTGAAGGGGCGATAGCAATCAATCCTTAACATAACGCTCGTCATATTCAACATTATACTTTTTCAGAAAAGCCCTGTATTCATCCTGAAAAGTTCTTTTTTTATGGTGCTCCTCCTGATTTCGGATATACTCAACAACCTTATCAACCTCTGTTGGGTTAATTGAAAAAATACCATATCCATTTTGCCAATAAAAATTTTGATATTTACTATCAATAGTTTTTATCCACTTTGAAGATTCTTTTTTTATTTCTTCTAATAGTTTTGCTTGCGAAATTTTTCTTGACAAGGTGCATAAAATATGAACATGGTCGAGGGAGCCTCCTACCTGCACTGGGTTGCATTCTAATCCTTTGCATATACCGCCGAAGTATTCAAAAACCCGGTGTTGATTGTTTTCGTCTATTTGCTTCACCTTGTTTTTTGTGCTAAATATGATGTGGGTCTAAACTGCCGATAATGATTGTGGCATATTTTATCTTTTATTTATTTGCCTTTGCCCCTTTGGGGCGTTTTTTTGGGGCCTTGCCCTTGTTCTCAGGGCGTTGCCCTAAGCTATTGCTGTAAGCCCTTTGGGCTTTTGACTTTGCCTCGTGCCTTTTGCCTTTGGCCCATTTTCTCAGGGCGTTGCCCTAAGCTATTGCTGTAAGCCCTTTGGGCTTTTGACGTTAGCTTTTGCCTTGGGCTGAATTAATTTGCCTTTGCAGGCCGAAACATCTTCGCAAATCCACATTTCCAAATTTCCACATCTCCACATCTTCCTTATCTGCTAAAAACTAAAATCCTTTAACCCAATTACGGAGCCGTCGGCACTTTTTTCGGGTTGCCACGAGCGGACGTAAATGCGTGGGCGGAGGGTACCATCAAGAACAGATAGCCTTTGTCGGCATAAGATTGCGAGTTATAGTATTGCGAAATCTGTATACCGAATATTTTTTCGTCGGCCCGGGCCCGCTTAATCTGGTTATCCTCGAAGTTGATATTCACAAATTCGCTGCTGCGGAACACGTTGCGCAGGCTGTTGATGTATTCGCCTTTCGATTTACGCACAAACACATAATCGGCGGGACTCTTAAACTTGGGCAGTATATTTTCGGGTACCGTCAGGTCTTTTTGCACCTGTTTGCCAATAATTATCAGGGCATCGTCGGTAAACAGGCTCTCGATAAAGTCGATACGTTTGAGACAATAGGCTGTTTTGTAGTTTTCGAGCATGTTGATAATAAAGTACTTCTCAACGGGTGTAGCAAACCGGGCATCTTTGTCGAGAATATCGCGCAACGCCACGTCCGAAAGGGCAAAATTCAACCCGGTAATCATGCCCGTAGTATCGAAGGTAAACACCACTTTTTCTACAAACTGCCGGTTGTTGTTCGGAAACGAAAAGTACATGGTTACATCGCGCACTTCCATCTCGGCTCCCACCTTAATAATTCTAAAATCGGCGGGCACCTCCACCACGCGGGCATTGCCATAGCCTATTAAACGGGTATAATTATCGAACCCTTCGGCTGTAAATAAACGCCGTACCGACTGGGTCTGGCGGTTTTTAATGGCCTCGATTACACTGTTTACCGCAGCGGCATAGGGTTTTGGCTGAACCACCACTGTGGCATTTGTGGCTGTTCCGGAGGGTTGAACCGCGGCTACAGCGTTGGTATTTGCCGCTTGCGTTGCAGCACTTGCTACGGTGGTTGCCGGCTTAGGCTCCGGCACCTTAGCCCCCGGTTCAGCCGAAAGCGAAATACGGTATTCGCACTCTTTAAACAGCGGCAGATCGAGATCTTCGGTAATAGAGAGAATCTCTTTGTCGATTTGGGCCTTTTGTTGAAACACGTATTCGAGGCGCAAGCGGATTTCTTTTTGCATCTGTGCGGCATTATCAAAAAGCTGCACCACGCCTATGCCATCTCGTCCGCTCTGTTGCCCCGACCACGAATCGCCCACCCAATAGGTAAAGTCGAAATTCTGAGCCGGTTCGCCCTTAAAATTTACATTTAAACGCACCATACGCACTTTTTCCTGCGCATTATAAGGCGCCGATTGCACCACAAAAGTGGTCGATTGCACCACAAAAGTGGTGTTAGAAAACAATTGACGAATACGGTCGGGAATGGCCGAAATGAGTGTTGTCGGTTCACCCGGACCAATAGCCCCGCGAAGGGTTTGGTTATCGGGATGAGACCGCAAAAGCAACAAGGCCCAGTAGTAATTATTGAGTGCATCGGCTAGGCGACACTGTATTTCGGCCTCGTAACCGGTGTTAAGGTAATCGCGCATCCGTTTTTCGCGCTGCACAAATATCGAATTCAGATTTCCTTTGGGGATGTAGCGCACCACACGCACTTTGCCGGGTTCTTCCACCACTTTGCGTTGGGCTGCACTCAAACTGGTGCTCGAATAGGTACTTACCACGCTTTTGGCCAATGTTTGCACATTGCCATTGCCTTCGCTCACCATACTTTCGAACTTACTGGCCACCTGTACCGAAATCTGACTCACCAAATCTTCCAATGCGGCCTTATCGGCCTTTTGCAACGACGAGGCTTCGGCATAACCCCACAAAAGTGTGGGGTCTGCCTTCACTTCGTCTATCGATTGCCCGAAAGCATGACTATAAAACAGTATGGTCAACAACAAAACAACAATTTTTTTCACTCGAAACATAGCGTTTATCTT
>QKHT01000122.1 GCA_003249935.1 Bacteroidota bacterium | reverse complement strand
CATTGGTCGAAAAACAGATGGTTGTAGCCAGTACCGATACCTTTAAAGTGAAATACACAGCCAGTGGCAATGGTGGGGTTTTCGATGGCGAGGAGCGCGAAATTCCGGTATTGCCCGTTGGCACCGTCGAAACGGAAGGACGCTTTTACCAGCTCAAAAACGATACCACCATTACCTTTACCACGCCCGAAAATGGCCGCATCCAACTCTTTGCGGCCACATCGTTACTTGGTGCGCTCGAAAACGAAATGGAAAAGCTGCGGCTGTATCCGCACCTTTGCAACGAACAAAACGCCTCGCGACTAAAGGCCATGCTGGCGCAAACGGTTCTGTGTAAAGCGCGTGGACAAAAACCGCCTTACAACAGCGACATTAAAAAGCTGATTGCAGAGCTCAACCGAGGTGGGAACGATTACAATCTTTGGGGTTGGTGGGCCAATGATGAACCGGTGGGGTGGATTTCGGCCCATGTGCTCGAAGCACTTCTCGAAGCACGTGAACTTGGTTATAAAGTAGTACTTAACGAAAGTCAACTATCCTCATCACTCGTCAGGCTACTCCCGAAAATGCCGCAATACGATCGCATACGGATTATCGGGGTTCTGCAAAAACTCGATGCCAAAGCCCACTACGCCGGCATGGTCGATACCATACAGTTACGCGGCAATGTTACGCTCAACGAACGGCTGTCGCTCTTGCGCCTTCGTCAGCAAATGGAATTGCCGGTATCCACAGATAGTGTAACGAAACATCTTGTGCCTACCATGTTTGGCAATCTTATGGCTGAACCGGATGGGTGCCGCTCCTATATGCCTTGGAATAGTGCCTCGCGCAATACTTTGCTGGCCTGCACGATATTGAAAGATGCCGGACACAAGGCCGAATCGGAGCGTCTGTTGTATGGCTTGTTCGAAAATAACCATGGCACCGGTTGGGATAATACTTACGAAGCGGCGGATATTATCACCACACTCTACCCCGAATTATCGAAAACCACGGTTCAAAACATAAAACCTACGTTGAGGATTGTTGGTAACCCGGCAGTGATTACCCAATTTCCATACCGTATACCACTGCAACCAAACACTACTTATAGCATTAGTAAGTCTGGCGATGCGCCGGTGTGGCTCACGGTTTATAAACGGTATTTTAATGCTGAACCAAAGGAACTAAAGGGCGATTTTGTGGTTCAGACCCAATTTGATCAAGGGACAACGACCCTCACCGAAGGCAAAGAAACCACGCTGACGGCCACTGTAACCACAACCGGTCACGCCGATTATGTAATGGTTTCGGTACCCATTCCGGCCGGGTGTTCGTACCTCGAAAAATCGCAACAAGGTGGTGTGTCGCACATTGAGTATTTCAAAGACCGGGTGTGTATTTATATCGAACATCTAAAACCCGGCATTCATAAGTACAATATCTCGCTGATGCCGCGCTTTTCGGGCGGTTATACGCTCAATCCCGCCCGCGCCGAACTAATGTACTTCCCCACATTCTGCGGTCAAACCGGCCTGAAAAGGGTGGGGATTGAGTAAAAAAATAGCGGCCTGAACAATCCATTGTGTTCAGGCCGCTATTTAAAATTTTTGCGTGATTATTTTGCTGCTTCTACTAATTTGTAGGTGCGTACCCAATCGACGTATTGCGTGTTTTTAGTCGAATCGTTGAGCGATTCGACAGTTGGTTTGCCAACACCCCAATCAAAAACTTCCATGTCGAAAAACATGTACATTGGTTCGCTAAAATCGCCTCCGGCAAGTGAGGTATGTACCGCTTTGCCATCGAGATAAAATACAATGGTTCGCTCATCTTTCCACCAAACGCCATACA
>QKHT01000168.1 GCA_003249935.1 Bacteroidota bacterium | reverse complement strand
GTCGTGTATTTGGCGATCGAAAATAGATACTTTGGCGCATCAAATATTGCCCTTGTGCATGTTCGATGGTTGCCTTTTCGTGATTCCAATGCGCATTTAATTCAGGTTTATACAGCCTGAATTGGTTTCGATTTGCCCTTGCAACATTTTTGCAAACGTGAACTGGTTTCGGTTTGCCCTTGCAACACTTTTGCAAACCTGAATTGGTTTCGGTTTGCCCTTGCAAAACTTTTGCAAACGTGAATTAGTTTCTGTTTGCCCTTGCAAAACTTTTGCAAACCTGAATTGGTTTCGGTTTGCCCTTGCAAAACTTTTGCAAACGTGAATTAGTTTCTGTTTGCCCTTGCAAAACTTTTGCAAATGTGAACTGGTTTCGGTTTGCCTTTGCAAAACTTTTGCAAGCGTGAATTGGTTTCGGTTTGCCTTTGCAAAACTTTTGCAAGCTCCAACAGGCTTTTGTTCGTTTGCATCATTGTTGCAAAGGATAGACTTTATGTGTTCTTTGGGGGTTCTTTGATGGATTCGATCTCGTAGCTTTCGGCATGCTTATCTGTTTGCAACTGTTAATGCATTGAATTTGCTGCGGGTTCGTACGTTAATTTAAATGTTTTAAAACACAATAAAAATATTTCTATATTATTGACTATTTGAAAAGGACATCCTAATTTTACACCTCATTAAAATTATTTAAGTATGAAAATCTTATCAATGAACTTCACAAATCTGTGGAACAGCGAACATCCTTTAGTCGTGAACCGTATTGCACAAATTGTGCAAAGTCAAAACCCCCCTGCCTTACACCTCGAAAAAGCTTATGGCCGTTTGGCTGCGCTTCTGCCCGCCGTAAATACCATTGCGGTTCAGGAAAAACGCAATGTTCTGAGTGCTGTGTTGAGCGAACTCGACAACGAACGCGATGCATTACTGGGAGTGCTGATTTCCCAATCCAGAACACTGTCGCGTGTCAACCTGCCTTCTACAACACAGGCCGCTGTGCTTATCGACGCGTTGTTCGATAAACACGGTCGCGATATGGCACAGGCCAACTACACCTCCGAAACACAACGTATTTCGGGTTTGCTTACCGACCTTCAACTCTCTGAAAATGCTGCGGCTATTGCCACACTTAATCTCGGTCAGGTTGTGGACCGTCTCTTTTTGGTAAACAGCGAATTTGCCAGTCGTTTTATGGAGCGCAATGCTAATGAAGCGGCTATGCCGATGGTCGACGTACGGGCTATTCGCCGCGAAGCCGATGCTGCCATCCACTTTCTTTTTAAAGCGATTGAGTTTTGCGCTTCCGAATACGAAAACCTCGATTATACGCCGCTTATATCGCAGATAAACGAGCTTGTTGCTTACTACAAAGCGCAGATAAAGGCCCGTCAGTCTCGCCGGCAATCGGGTGCCAATGTGTCGACCGAACCGCCAATCGCTACGGTTTAATTCACCAAAAAAACGCCTCCGGATATCAGTTCCGGAGGCGTTTTGTTTTTAAAAAAAATGGCCTTTTTGTGTAATGGCTGCAATCCGCCCGATGCAAATTTTTTTACTTAGATTCTACCTGAAAAACTGACAATCTGGCAAATGACTCGGGGCCGGCTTATTTTCGGCGGTGGTGGCCGCAAAGCCATTTAAACATGCTTCGCCAATAGCACAAAGCCCGAAACAATACAGATAACAAGAATAATATTGGCAAATAATTTTTGAGGAATGCGCATGTGAAGTTTCTGCCCCACCATAGTGCCGGCAATCAACGATGGTATGAGTAATGCCGAAAGCGTGATGGCATCGTGTGTAATGAACCCCGAAAATCCATATCCGGCCAACGCTATGGTGGCAGTGGCAATGCTGAACCATGCAAATATGTCGCGGAATTGGGTGCCGGGCGTGTTTATCGCATTGAGATACAAGGCCAGTGGCGGTCCGGCAATCGAAAACCCCCCGGCAAGTAATCCGCTAAAGATGCCGGCCATGGTGTGTTTGAACCGGCTTTCGGTAAGTTTAAGGCCTTTGCCGGCCAGCGAAATAGCCGAAATGGCGATAATGGTAATGGCCAAAGTGTGTATGAGTGTGTTGTCTTTTAACGCACGCAGAAAAACAACCCCGAAAAGTGTGGCAACGGTTCCTGAAACGATTAGTATTAAAGCGTTTGTCGAAATCTTAGCCCGGGGTTTGGCCTGAACCGCAATCATTACCGATGCGAACAAATTGCCGAAGGTGAGTGCAGGAATAAGCATTTTAACCGGCACGAAGAATGCAAGTATTGGCAACGCAATAAGCGAAAACCCAAAGCCGGTAGCACCTTTGAGTATTGCAGCGACTATTACAATGGTAAATATCAGGAGATAAATCATTATACATTTCGAATCGTGACGTATTGGCAAATGTACACAATAATGGCCAATCCGTTTTGTTCAAGCTAAAATCATTTTAGGTTTTTGGGTAAAAAGGCTACCTTTGTGCCTCGAAAATAATAATATCGTTACGAATGGCTTTACAATGTGGTATCGTCGGTTTGCCAAATGTGGGCAAATCCACACTTTTTAATTGTTTGTCGAGTGCAAGGGCACAGGCAGCAAATTTCCCTTTTTGTACTATCGAACCCAATGTGGGTGTAATTACGGTGCCCGACAGCAGGCTCATCGAACTCGAAAATATTGCAAAACCGCATAAAGTTGTACCCGCAACGGTAGAAATTGTGGATATTGCCGGCTTAGTAAAAGGTGCCAGCAAAGGCGAAGGTCTCGGGAATATGTTCTTATCGAATATTCGCGAAACGGATGCCATTATTCACGTGTTGCGCTGCTTCGAAAACGAAAATATTGTGCACGTCGATGGCAAAATAGATCCGGTAAACGATAAGGAAATTATCGACACCGAATTGCAACTCAAAGATTTGGAGACTATCGAAGCGCGTATTGCCAAAATGGCCAAAGCCATCAAGGTAAGTGGCGACAAATATGCCAAAGAACGCATCGACCTGGCCGAACGTATTCGTGCAACATTGTTGCAGGGCAAATCGGCCCGCACAGTAGAGATGACACCCGTAGAAAAGGAGCTTGCCAAAGACTTCTTCCTGCTTACCAGCAAACCGGTGGTGTATGTGTGTAATGTCGACGAAGCCTCGGCCAAAAACGGCAACAAATTTACCGAAGCGGTAAAAGAAGCCGTTAAGGACGAAAAGGCCGAAGTGCTTATTGTGGCCGCCGCTACCGAAGCCGATATTGCCGACCTCGAATCGTTCGAGGAAAAACAGATGTTTCTCGAAGAGTTGGGTTTGGATGAACCGGGTGTAAATAAATTGATCCATGCAGCTTACCGTTTGCTCAATCTCTGCACCTATTTTACCGTAGGGGTTCAGGAAGTACGGGCATGGACATTCGAAAATGGCATGAAAGCACCACAAACAGCAGGTATTATTCACTCCGATTTCGAACGTGGTTTTATTCGTGCCGAAGTAATTAAATACGACGATTACATTAAATATCGCAGCGAATCCGCATGTAAAGAGGCCGGAAAACTTGGCGTGGAAGGAAAGGAATATGTGGTAAAGGATGGCGATATCATGCATTTCCGGTTCAACGTATAATAATAAAAATAGCTTTACGTTGTTAATCTGATATGGTAAAAAAATCGAAAACGTGCATTGCATTGGTCCTGTTCTTTGTTCTGGCTTTGGCCGGATGCATCAACGATGCAGTGTATACAGGTAAAGATGCCCGTCTTCGGTTTTCTGCCGATACCGTCTCTTTCGACACCCTCATCACTACGCTTGGTTCACCCACACTCAACTTTCGGGTGTTCAACCCCAAAGGAAAAGATATAGAAATTCGCCGCGTATGGCTGGGTAAAGGTGCCAAATCGCCGTTTCGGATTAATGTCGACGGGGTAAACAGTAATTCCATCAGCAACATCAGACTTAATGGGTCCGATAGTTTGTACGTTTTTGTCGAACTTACACCTGGTGCCACCGATTCGGGTAAACCCCTCATTATCGAAGACTCCATTGTGTTCGAAACCAACGGTAATCTGCAGGTTGTGCGATTAATGGCTTATGGTCAGGATGCCTATCATATTAAAATAGGCAAGTTTACAAACGTGGTTTATCTCGACGAAACCGGTTCTGTAGCCGCAATGGTCTGGAAATCGCAAACGCTTAATGCCGACAAGCCATACCTTATTTACAACAATATTTACCTCGATTCGGCCGAAGTGCTCACCATTCCCGCCGGTGCAACTTTGCTCATGCGCAAGGATGTAAGTATTTATATTGGCGGAACCCTTAAAATAGAGGGCCGGCAGGGCGAAAGGGTCACCATTCGCGGGTCGCGCTTCGACGAGCTTTTTTCGGGAACCGCATACGATAAAGTCCCCGGGCAATGGGGCAATATCCATCTGTTGGCCGGCAGTGCCCACAACGAAATAAACTATGCCGATATTGTAAACGGAACCGTAGGTCTTGTGGTCGATACGGTGGTTACACCCGGTGTACCTACGCTACGCATTTCCAATTCCAAAGTACTCAATATGACCGGTTCTGCCCTGTTTGCGCGTGGTGCTGTAATCGACGCTAAAAACTGCCTTTTTGCCAACTGCCAGCAATATGTGGTGGCTCTGGCTTATGGCGGTAGTTACGATTTTACCCATTGTACCATTGGCAATTACTACGATTGGGGTATCATGAAAGAACCAACCCTTGCATTAAATAACTTTTATCTGTACGGCGATAGGGTAATGAACCGCGATTTGGTAAAGGCCAGTTTTAATAATTGTATTGTATATGGTAGTTCTGGCAATAATTTGGGACTATTGAACAAAACGGAAGATGGCAAGCCTGTTTCGGGTCTGTTTAACTATAACTTTAATTCGTGTTTACTTAGGGTTTCCAGCGAAGTGGATACGCTGGATAAAACTCATTTTGTAAATTGTGTGTGGAATAAGGATCCCAAATTTGTGTCGCCAACCGAAAAACTGAATTTTAAACTCGATACGCTTTCGGCAGCCAAAGACAGGGCAAATCCATTGTTCTCTATCGGTCTCGAAAGCGATCTCGATGGAAATTCGCGTACTGCGGATGGCAAACCGGATATTGGGGCCTACGAACGGATTGAGAAAAAATAAAACACACTTATTTCGTACTTGCAATGGATAAAAGAGTGGTATTTGTTGTTGTTTTGATGTGTAATGTGGTATTGGCCACAGCACAAAAATCAGCTAAAATTGTCTTTTATAATTGTGAGAATTTTTTCGATGCCGAAGATGATTCACTCTCCTTGGGCGATAACGATTTTTTGCCGGATGGTAATTATCATTGGAGTTTTTCGCGGTTTTATGCTAAAAATAACGCTATCGGTCGTGTTTTGGTGGCCATTGGTGGATGGGAACCGCCACTTTTGGTGGGCTTGGCCGAAATTGAGAATGCCAACGTACTCGATAATCTTACCAAACGTTCCCCGGCTTCGGGTTATAAGCTAAAGTATCTTCACCGAAATTCGCCCGATAAACGGTGTATCGATGTGGGGTTACTTTACAATCCCAAACGTTTTGCGGTGCTCGATAGTCAATGGCTTTCGGTAAGTATTCCGACCGAAGGCTTTTTTACCCGCGATATATTGTACGCCAAAGGCATTGTCGATGGCGTGGATACGTTACATGTATTTGTCAATCACTGGCCATCGCGGTATAGCGGGAGTGCATCGAGCGAGCCGCTGCGGATGCATGCAGCTTCGGTTTTGAAGGGTGTAGCCGATAGTATCTGGAACACGGATAATGGAGCCAATATTTTGGCTATGGGCGACTTTAACGATTATCCTGCCGATAAAAGTATTTCAACTGTTCTTGGTGTCGTAAATGATAGTTGCGGGCGTAATCCAATAGCATTGGTAAACCTTGTGTCGTTTGCAAAGGGTTCAATTCATGGAAGTCATAAAAACGCCGGTGAATGGGGGTATCTTGATCAAATGTTTGTCTCTTCTTCATTTTTTGGTTCAGCCCCTAAATTAAAATTTGTGTCGTTTGGTTCATTTTTTGCCGATTGGCTTTTGGTACCCGATGAAGCCTATGCCGGAAGGAAAAATTTCCGTACCTTTCTTGGCATGAAATATCAGGGTGGATACTCAGATCATTTACCGGTAGTAGGCGAGTTTTTAATAAACAAATAAAATTGTAATGTATTTAAAATCAATATTGTCCGTTCTTGTAGTGTTATGGGTTGGTCTTGGATTTAGCCAAACAAAACCTGCGATGGATGTCGTTTGCACCTCCATGGATAAAGAGATTTTCGATTTTATAATGAGCGATTTAAAATCGCAACCATCTCTTAAAACTGTTACACCCGATGTGGTTGGAAGCTATTTCCTTGGCAGGCCCTACGTGGCCCGTACCCTCGAACGCCTCGGCGACGAACGGTTAGTGGTGAATTTAAGGGAGTTCGATTGTTTAACTTTAGTCGAAAATAGTCTGGCCATAAGCCGTTGCTTTAACAATGCAAAATACAGTTTCGACGATTTTACGCGCGAACTCAAGTTGATTCGTTATCGGGGGGGGAAGATCAATGGCTATACATCGCGCCTGCACTATTTTTCGGAGTGGATTAAGGATGGCGAAACCAAAGGGTTGATTACCGATGTTACAAAAGCTGCCGGCGGTGTGCCTTGTTCATTCCCATTGTCATTTATGTCGCAGCATCCAAACCTTTATGCTCAATTGGTTGCCAAACCATCATTGATAGCCGAAATCAAAAAAACAGAGCAAAAAATCTCGAAATATACCTTCTTCCAATTGCCAAAATCAGACTTGATTCAACACGAAGACACGATTCAAAACGGCGATATTATTGGCATTGTGGGTACTACCGAAGGGCTGGATTATGCACACGATGGTATTGCTGTAAAGGTTGAAGGCCGGTTGTTTATGTTGCATGCATCTGCCGATTTAAAAAAAGTGGTGGTTACGGCTGAACCTCTATGCGAATATATGCGGCTGAAAACCAAACAAAGTGGCATTTCGGTGTTGCGAATAAGAAAATAGCCCTGATGGGTTCTTTCTTGGCCGAACCTGCTATAAAACATGTGCGTTTCAAGTAAACTTTCCGCTATTTTTTGTTCTTTTGAATCAAATTGCATTGTATGAGGCATATTAATCTGTCCGTCTTATTGGTTGCCATTGCTTGTATGCCATATTCAGTTTTGGCGAGGCCACAAAAGATTGCGTCTGTTCCCTTCGAAATAGTAGGTAGTTATATCGTTGTCAATGTGTCTGTTAATGGGTCCGAACCGCTAAACCTTATACTCGATTCCGGCGTAAGGTACTCCATTATCACGGAATTAACCCCCGATGATTCCGTTGCTTTAAATTACACGCGTAAAACCAAACTGGCCGGATTAGGTGATGGCGAAGGACTCGAAGCTCTGGTAAGTGTGAATAATACATTGAGTTTAGGCAATTTTGAACTGACAAACAAGGTCGTATACGCTCTAAGCGAAGATATTTTTAACCTTTCCCGACATACCGGTTCACGCATAAACGGCCTTATTGGGTTCGATATTTTTCCGGGACATGTGGTTAAAATTGATTATTCCAATCAGCGAATTGTTTTTTATGATTCCGACGGTTTTGAGGCCCCCAAAGGGTATACCGCATTACCAATTATTATTGACGGCCAAAAAATGTTTGTTAATATCAACCTTTTTAGTTCTGAACCGGAGTCGCACAAGCGGAAAATGCTCGTCGACACCGGGGCCGAATTGGCCATGTGGCTCAGGGCATATGGCGACGACGCAGTCGAAATGCCTGAGGTTAAAATTCGCGGATTAATCGGGCAGGGTATTAATGGCGAAATAAGAGGATACCTTGGGCGTGTAAGAAATATGTCAATAGGTCGGTATTCGATAAATAATGTCGTGGTCTCTTTTCCCGATTCGGCCTCACTGGGTAGCCTTATAAATCATACAAATCGCGATGGTACCCTCGGAAGCCAACTGCTCAACAGGTTCAACATATATATCGACTTCGATCGTTCGATGTTGTATCTTAGGCCAAACAAAAACTTTAAAAACGAATTCGGATATAATGTGGCTGGTGTAGAACTGGTTCAGAATAAAACAGATATAAATTCACTGGAAGTAGTAGATGTGTGGGAAGGTTCGCCCGGTGAAATTGCAGGAATAAAAAAAGGTGATCGGATTGTTGCCGTAGATCAATTAATTATGAATACATTAACCTTAAATGATGTGAATGCAATTTTTAGAAAAAGTTCAAAAAGACCTGTCAATGTAATGGTTCTACGGGAAAACAAATCGGTAAATTTGTTGCTGAAACTCCAAAACCGAATTTAAAATCAGGTAATCATAGTGGTTATTGGTGCCGATGAACAATCTTTAAAGTCTTTCTCATTTCTAAAATTCTTTTTAGTGTAAGTACCCAAAAGAAAAAACAGCAGAAGTAAAACAACTCGCATGAGTGTGTTCTTCGAAACATATCGTAATGAGATAAGAATAATTAAAGCCGTTATCATGTGGATTAAAAAACAGTTGTGGTTGCAAATTAACAACGTGTTTTGTAAATAGTCAATAAAAAAATCAGGAATAATTGTTAATTAAAATACGGGTGCTAAAATGCTTCGTTGTTTGGTAATTTACATTATACTATATAATTAATGACAAGTAATTGTGCCGTTTGACTAAAAAAAGCTTCATATGAAATCATTTAAATTCCATGTTTTTTTTGAAACAGATTTTTTGTAAGATCAAAATTTGTATATTCGTACCCTCAAAAGTTATAAATTAGCGTTTAATTCAAATTAGAAATTATATTATAAATGGCAGTTTTACAAGATATTCGTAACAGAGCCGGCTTAGTTTTAGGCGTGGTTGGCTTCGCTTTGTTTGCTTTTGTTATTGGCGATGCGCTCAATTCCAAGACTGGAATTTTTGGTAGAACCGATAGAAGTATTGCAAAGGTAAATGGTGAAAAAATAGACTACACCGAGTACGAAAAACGTATAAAAGAGATGGAAGACATATACAAGATGAATTCCGGATCGAATTCTCTTGATGCCCAAACTATAGAGAGTATACGCGATCAGGTTTGGCAAAGTATCGAATCTGAATATGTGATGGCTCCGGAATATAAAGCCTTGGGTTTGGCCGTCTCCTCAGGCGAAATGTACGATTTATTTGTTGGCAAACATCCACATCAGTTTGTTCAGCAACTATTTGGTAATCCTCAAACAGGGCAATTTAACCGCGATGCCGTTATCAATTTTCTCAAAGCAACCGAACAAGATCCAAAGGCAAAAGCCTATCAGTTGTTTCTCGAAGGGCAAATTAAAGCTCAGCTTTTAAACGAAAAATATAATGCCTTGTTGGCCAAGGGTATGATGGTAACGTCCAAACAAGCCGAACTCGACCTCAAATACTCAAAAGAAACAAAAAGTATAGAGTTTATTGTAAAACCTTATTCTTCAATCTCCGATAGTGCGGTTAACGTTACCAAAAGCGATATTAAAGGTTATTACGAAGCGCATTTAAAAGATTACAAACAAGAAGATTCACGTTCGGCAGAGTATGTAGTATGGGATGTAAAACCATTGCCCGAAGATTATACCGCAGCCGAAAAATTTGTGGCCGATTCAAAAAATGATTTTAGCGCACTAAAAACGGATGAGGAAGTGGCTTCATACTTGCGTTTAAATTCCGATACGCAGTGGGATGGTCAGTGGATTTCTCCTTCTGATGCACCTGCCGCCAATATCGAGTTTGCACAGAGTGGCGAAATAGGTTCGGTTGTTGGGCCAATCACTTCGAGCGATACGTATAGCC
This sequence comes from Bacteroidota bacterium, assembly GCA_003249935.1. Lineage (GTDB taxonomy): Bacteria > Bacteroidota > Bacteroidia > Bacteroidales > UBA5342 > SZUA-561. The sequence goes on along the minus strand of QKHT01000168.1, from coordinate 67,585 downwards.
TTATTAAATTGGTAAATCGTGCAATGCTGCCCGATTCGGCCAGTGCAAGCCATATTCTTGTACAGGAGGCTACTAAAGAACGTGCCGAAAAAGTGGCCGATAGCCTTATGTCCATTGTTAAAGCAAACCCTTCAATGTTCTCGTTGGTTGCGCGTCAAAATTCGAAAGATAAAGGTTCAGCCGAAAAAGGTGGCGAACTTGGCTGGTTCAAACCGGGTTCTATGGTAAAACCTTTTAATGATGCCTGTTTTTACGGCAAAAAAGGTGAAATTGTAAAGGTTGAATCGCAATATGGCATTCATATTATCAATATTCTTGATTTGGCAAAATCTTCACAGAAAGTTCAGTTAGCAACTTTCTCAAGAAAAGTTGTGCCAAGTACCGAAACTTATCGCAAAAAATTCAGCGAGGTTAGTCGTTTTATTGGTCAGAATAACTCGTACGATGCATTTATGAAGGGCATAACTACCGAAAAACTTACAAAAATGAGTGCCCGTATGATTCGCAAAAATGATAAACAGGTCAATGATATTAAAAATTCACGCGATTTTGTACGTTGGGCCTTTAATAACGATGTTAAATCGCTTTCACCAATATTCGAATATGGCGACAAAATTGTAATTGCTGCGCTTACAGGCGAAACGAGTGGCGGTTACCGCAGTGTCGAAGATGTGGCAGGTGCTATTCGTGCAACGATTGCTCGCGAGAAAAAAGCAGAAAAACTTATGGCCGAAATGAAATCAAAGGCTTCTTCGGGTAACCTATCGGGGGCTGCACAGGCCATGTCCTTAACGGTAAATAAAGCCGATGATGTGAGCTTTAGCTCTTATTATATTACCGGAGCAGGTGTTGAACCGGCCTTAATAGGTGCCGTTGCTGTTTCTCCAACCAACAAAGTTACCGGCCCAATTGAAGGTAATACCGGCGTGTATTTGTTTAATGTTTTATCTGCACAAAGTGCAGCGGGTACACCATCGGTTGCCGATATGAAACGGAGCATGAACCAATCTGTAAGTTACAGAGTTAACTATCAGGCTTATAGTGTTTTGCGTGATTTGGCAGATATAACCGATAATAGAATTAAATTTCAGTAATTAAAAAATAAACATTTGCCGGTCGTTTTGGTTTTATTAAACCGGAACGACCGGTTTTTTATTTATATGAATGAAATGAAAGTAAGTTTAGCAGGTAAAACTGAAGCAGAATTGGTTGAAATAGCCATAAGCGAAGGTTTCAAACCTTTTGTGGGGAAGCAATTGGCTCAGTGGTTTTATCAAAAGGGTGTGTTTCGGTTCGACCAGATGACAAATTTGCCGAAAGCATTTCGGGAAATTCTGGATGAAAAATATGTGTCGGGCTTTTTTGAACCTGTAGAGGCTCGTCCATCTCACGATGGTACAATAAAATATTTGTTTAAAGCAGGTGAAAACCGATTTGTTGAGGCTGTATATATACCTGATAACGACCGTCATACATTGTGTGTCTCTACCCAAATTGGCTGTAAAATGCGCTGTAAATTCTGTATGACCGGAAAACAGGGGTTTCAAGGACAATTGTCGGCCGGCGATATTGTCAACCAGGTATATTCAATACCAGAGGCGCATTTACTCACTAATTTGGTTTATATGGGCATGGGCGAACCACTGGATAATACCGAAAATGTGTTGCGTTCAATCGAATTGCTTACGGCCGGCTATGGAAAAGCATGGAGCCCGAAACGAATTACAGTGTCAACCATTGGAATTCTTTCCGAGGTTCAGACTTTTATGAATCGTTCCAAAGCGCACCTTGCCATCAGTTTGCATAATCCGTTTTCCGACGAGCGCGCCCGAATTATGCCGATTGAAGCTAAATCGCCCGTAGAAGATACCATCGCCTTTTTGCGCGCGATGCCACTTACCCGGCAACAGCGATTGTCTTTCGAATATATTGTATTTGCCGGAATAAACGATTCGCTCAGGCATGTAAATGGCATTGCCAAGCTCTTAGATGGGTTACGCTGTCGTATAAATATCATCAGATGGCATCGTATACCCGAAGTCGAACTTGAGGGCTCTACTACACGTGATCTTGAAAAATTCAGAGACCAATTGCTTGCAAAGGGTTTCAGGGTTACGATAAGGAAAAGCAGGGGCGAAGATATTTCGGCTGCATGTGGCATGTTATCAACGCTTAAGCAAAAGCAGTAGTTGCATTTATGCCCTTCATTACTTTCGTTCTAATGTTTTACACAAAAAGTGTAAGACATTAGAATTGAGCCATTAGCCCTGTTTTTTTATCTTTATTTTTTTGAAAGTTCACTGAATTGCAATAAATTGAAACCTGTATTAAAAACTTATTAGTATGTTAAAAATTAATTTATTGGGCGTTCTTGGTACCGATGCCGAGATTCGCGAAGTTGGTAGTAGAAAAGCCATAAATTTTAATGTTGCTGTAAAAAAGGAGTATAAAAATGCCGAGGGCGAAAAAGTCGAGAAAACAGAATGGGTAAAAGCCGTAATGTGGAAAAACAGTAATCAGAGCACCAAAGTTGCCGAATATCTCAAAAAAGGAAAAAAGGTGCTGTTAGAAGGTGAACCTAATGTAGAATCGTATTTGAGTAAAGAGGGGAGTGCCAAAGGGCAATTGGTTGTTAACGTAAAAGATATTGAATTTGTAGATTGAAAAAGGCGGTTTTACCGCCTTTTTTGTTTGTATCCTCCAACCGGTTATTTTCATAAAAGATAACTACTACCTTTGCAAAAAATATAGCTATGCCAAGGTTCAAACTTAAAATAGAATACGATGGCACGCGCTACTACGGGTGGCAAGTGCAAAAAGGACAAAAAACAGTTCAGGGAGAGTTTATCGAAGCTTCAAAAAAAGTATTCGGAACACACGATTTCGAGTTTTATGGTTCGGGTAGAACCGATAGCGGCGTGCATGCCACAGGCCAGATTGCGCATCTCGATGTAAAAACATCGCTTAAACCCGAGATTATTGTGTTGCGGCTTAATGATGCATTGCCGAATGACATTTGTATTATCTCGGCCGAAAGAGTGTCCGATTCTTTTCATGCCAGATATGATGCCGTAACCAGAAGTTATATTTATGTTATTTCTAAACGACGATCTGCTTTCGGGAAAAACTATGTTTGGTGGATTAAAGATCGTTTGGATGTCAATCTGATGCGAAAAGCCGTTAGTATGATGGTCGGTTTTAAAGATTTTAAATCGTTCACCGATCCAAAGGGTGACCATGACAGTACTTTGGTCGATTTAAGTTTTATTGATATATACGAAGTTGGAGACCTCATCGTATTGCATGTGGTCGGATCTCATTTTCTTTGGAAAATGGTGCGCAGAATGACAGGTGTAATTGTTGAAATAGGCCGTGGAAAATTAAATGCTGATTTTTTGCCTTCGATGTTCGAAAAATATTCTGATATTCCTGCCAAACACACCTCGCCACCATCGGGGTTATTTCTGAACCGGATTTACTACAAAGGAGAATCGGTTGAGCGCGGCGATACGGTTTTGCCCACATTTCTTAATCTCATACGTTAGAAATTGGTTAGGAATCATTTTGATTGGTTGTAAATTTAAATTGAATGCTGACATTTGAAGGGTTAAAACACAGGGAATGAAACAATTTAGTAAAATATCGGCTTTGGTGCTTTTTGTTGTAATTTGGCATCTGGTTTTCACAACTATGAGACAAAAGGCTGAATTGCAATTAAATAGTGCTGTTGCAGAGCAGTGTTATTTTTCTGATTTTGTCGATTCTGTTACCGATTGTTTTACGCTTAATGCGCCAAATGTTGTTGTGGCCGGTCCTTGCGAAAGCTATAATTCAAAGCTCGGTTTGGTGCATGCTTTACGGATATTCCTGCTATCTGTAATGGTTGTTTCAGTTCTTTTAATTGTCTTCCTTCAAAATTCATATGCGGTAAAAATATACCGGCGTAATTGTTGCATGCGGAATTAATCAATTCAGATTGTCTTAATTTGTTCGTATTGAACCTTTTATTAGTTCGTTTTTTATCAAAATAAAGAACGGTCATTTCAATTTTTTTGTTTAATTTTTAATAGCATGTAACGATGACAACATATAGTGATAAAGCAGAAAGTAAACAGATTGTACACGAAGGGGTAAAACCATTGGCCGGTGTGGCCATATTGGTGTCGGTATTAACCGCCATCATGTTAATTGGTTGGTTGGTGATGAAAGCCATTGCTTGAGAGTACTAATAATATGGATGAAAAAAGGCGGTCCCGGGAGAGGCCGCCTTTTACATTATATCACCGTTATGCCTTTTTCGTTTAGCAGTTGTGTACTCATCTCTCTGAGCTTGTATTTTTGGATTTTTCCACTTGCAGTCATTGGAAAACCTTTGATGAAAAACACGTATTTTGGTATCTTGAATCGCGAAATTTTACCTCTGCAATAATCGATAATATCTTCTTCAGTAACATTACTGCCGTCTTTTAGAACAATAAATGCCCCTACCTGTTCGCCATATTTGGGCGAGGGGACCCCCGCAACCTGAATATCTTTAATCTCGGGCATTGAATATAAAAACTCCTCTATTTCACGCGGATAGATGTTCTCTCCGCCGCGTATAATCATATCCTTTATTCTTCCCGTTATTTTAAAATAGCCTTCGGCGGTTTTTACCCCCAAATCTCCCGAATGCAGCCACCCGTCTCTGTCAATAGCTTCTCGTGTTGCCGTTTCATTGTGGTAATATCCCTTCATTACGTTATAGCCCCGGCAGCAAACCTCGCCCTGTTCTTCGGGCTGGCATTCTTTACCTGTTTCAGGATTTACTATTTTAACTTCAATACCCGGCAACTCTTTTCCAACGGTCGAAACTCTGGCTGTCAACGGGTCATCCGTGCGGGTTTGTGTCATTACCGGCGACGCTTCAGTTAATCCGTATGCTATCGTTACTTCGTTCATGTTCATTTTTGCCACTACCTGCTGCATGGTTTCCATCGGGCAGGGTGCGCCGGCCATTATACCGGTTCGAAGCGAAGATAAATCGAACATGTCGAACATCGGGTGCGAAAGTTCGGCAATAAACATGGTGGGTACGCCGTATAACGCAGTGCATTTTTCTTTCTGAACCGCAGCAAGCACCATTAGTGGGTCGAAATTTTCGAGAAGTACCAACGTGGCACCATGCGTAAGAATAGCCATAACTCCCAAAACAATGCCGAAGCAATGAAACAGCGGAACTGGTAAGCACAGTTTTTCATCTGGTGTAAATTTTTGGCATTCGCCTATCGATCTGCCGTTATTTACGATGTTGTAGTGCGTAAGCATTACGCCTTTGGGAAAGCCTGTGGTTCCCGAGGTGTATTGCATATTTATTACATCGTGGCAATGCAACGATGCCGATATAGTATTTAGTGTAGCCGGATTATGCTGTTTCCCCAGAAGCAATAATTCCGGCGTGTTATACATTCCCCTGTGCTTTTCCGGTCCGATATAAATTACGGAGCGTAGTTTTGGAAATTTTTTACTCACCAAATTCCCGCGCTCATGTGTTTTTAGCTCTGGTATTAGTTCGTAAACAGTTTTTACATAATCATTATCCTTAACGCCGTTAATGAGACAAAGTGCATTCAAGTCTGCATTTCTCACCAGATACTCCAGCTCGTGTGTGCGGTAATTGGTGTTAACTGTTACCAAAACAACACCTATACGGGCTGTTGCAAAAAAGTATGTGAGCCAATCGGGTACATTTGTAGCAAATACCCCTAAATGATCGCCCGGTTTCAAGCCGATTTGCAAAAGGCCGAGGGCAAGGCAGCTTACTCTTTCGTCGAATTCGGCATAAGTATACTTTAAATCCCGGTCCGGATAAATAATAAATGGCTTGTGCGGAAATGCTGAAGAATTTTCCTTTAGTAGGCTATCAATTGTTTTTGAAATCATGAGTTTGCGAATTAAATGGGAGAATAGACCACTGCGAGAATTTTTGCATTGGTTTCGTCGACTGCATGTACATGATGGGCAATTATAGAGTCGTAATATATACTGTCGCCGGCTTCAAGAATTAAATTTTTTTCCCCATAGGTAATTTCTATTACTCCGTCGAGTACAAATATAAATTCTTCCCCTTCGTGCGACGACATAATGAAGTTGCGTTCTTCGCTCGATTTTATTTCAACAATAAATGGTTCCATATGTCTGCCCGATTTTTGCCCGGCAAGCGAATAGAAGTTTAACGAACTGCGCGATTTATTGTTCGAAGTAGAAAAACTCATGCTATCGCATTTTTCGTGATTTCTGCAAATTACCGGGCCATCGTTGTCGCAATCGTCTAAAAAAGTGCCAAGCCGTACACCAAATGCCTTAGATATCTTAACCAAGGGTGCTACCGAGGGCATAATTTCGTTTTTTTCTATCGATTCAATTTGCTGCATTGATAACCCGGTTTGGGCCGACAATGATTCGATGGTCATGTTGCGTAATTTGCGCATTTCAATGACTCTTTCACCTATTAGTTTTCCCATTTTTGTGTTTTTCGTTAATCTCCAAAAATAGATTTTATTTTGTAATTTGATACTTATTTGTTTAATTTTCTTTTGAACTTAAAAGCACATTCTGTTTTTTCTTTTTAATAGTAATTATTTATTGTTTTTTGAGCATCAAACAGAAGGTAATTGATCAATCAATAGCTCAAAAATCTCTGTTTTTTGTTATTATTGCATGTTATTACTTTAAAGTCACAAATGAGTATAAAACAAAATTTGGAACAAATAAAACGAACTATTCCCGATGTTGTTACATTGGTTGCAGTTTCGAAAACAAAACCGGTGGAGGCTGTACTCGAAGCATATCAATCCGGTCAGCGCATTTTTGGCGAAAATAAAGTTCAGGAACTATTAATCAAATACGAAGCATTACCAAAGGATATCGAATGGCATTTAATCGGTCATCTGCAAACCAACAAAGTAAAGTATGTTGTTCCATTTGTGTCGCTTATCCATAGCATCGACAGCTTAAAACTCCTTGAAGTGGTAAATGACTGTGCAAAAAAATGTAATCGTGTGGTAAAGGTATTGTTACAACTGCATATAGCCAAAGAAGAGACTAAATTTGGGCTGAATGCTAATGAAGCTACTGAAATAGTAAAACAATATCTCGATAAAAAATTTACAAATGTGCGAATAGTCGGGTTAATGGGGATGGCTACATTCTCTGATGATGAAAAGTTGGTAAGAAGTGAATTTTCTGAACTAAAAAAAATCTTTCAAGATATTCGTTCTGAATATCTGTCGCTTCAGAATTCTTTTTGTATATTGTCAATGGGTATGTCCGACGATTATCTTTGGGCTATCGACGAGGGAAGTACAATGGTAAGGGTGGGCACCTCTATTTTTGGCTCACGGAAATATAATAATGGTTTTTTGCATCAATAAAATATTTGGATTATGATCAATCTCGAAACGGAATATCTGGGACTGAACCTTCGAAATCCACTTGTAGCAAGTAGTTCGGGTTTAACAAATAGTATATATAAGTTAGAAGCACTTGAAAAAAGCGGCATTGGTGCTATTGTACTCAAATCACTGTTTGAAGAACAGATGATGGCCGAAGTCTCCAATTTGCTGAATAATCCCGAAGGCGATTATCCCGAGGCATCGGATTATGTGGCTGCATATGTAAAATCGAGATCGGTAGAGCAATACTTAAATTTAATTCATGAGGCTCGTCAGAGTGTATCTGTACCCATTATCGCAAGTATTAACTGCTTTTCTATGGGCGAATGGATAAAACTTGCAAAAGATATCGAATTAGCCGGTGCAGATGCCATCGAGCTCAATATCTTTTTTCTCAATTCGGGTGTTTATGCGTCGGCATTGGAGTATGAACAACAGTATTATAAAATAACCAAAGAAGTATCTGCTTCGGTATCAATACCTGTTGCGGTAAAAATCAGTCCATACTTCAGTAATACGATTACTGTTGTTAATGGCCTAAAGGCCAATGGCGCAAAGGGAGTGGTGTTGTTTAATAAGTTTTATCAACCGGATATAGATATTCAAAAATTATCGTTAGTCTCGGGCGAAGTTTTTAGTCATAAACACGATTTCTACCAAACTTTACGTTGGGTTGCGCTCACGTCGGGTTTAATCTCCAAATTTGATATTAGTGCATCAACTGGCGTTCATGAGTGGGAAAGTGTGGTAAAAATGCTTTTGGCGGGTGCTTCTACCGTACAACTTTGTTCTGTTCTCTATCAACAGGGCAATGGCATCGTGTCTCAGTTTATTACATGTCTCGAAGAATGGATGAACCAACAAGGTTTCAATAATATTGCAGATTATAAAGGGCGTTTAAATCTTGGGCAGGCGAGCGATCCGGTCGTTTACGAACGATCGCAGTTTATGCGTTATTATGCTTCAAGGGATTAACCCCTTATAAAGATGATACGAACCGGCGGCACATGATCATTGTGTCGCTATTTTTTTATGTCCTTAACAGGTACGAATTTTGCAATAATCCGTTCAAGTTCAGTAACATCCATCGGTTTTGCTAAGTAATCATTAAAACCTTGTCCTAAAAATGTTTCCCGATCGCCGTTCATTGCAAACGCCGTAAATGCCACTACAGGTACCTGGTTATTATTTGCCCGAAGTGTATTCAATATTTCTATTCCATCCAAATCAGGCATCTGAATATCTAAAAAAATTACATCTATATCCGGCTCCGAAGAGGCTATTTCAAGAGCCATTTCACCTGTAAGTGCCGATAGCGCTTGAATTCCTTTTTTTTCGAGCATCATTCTCATTAATTGGTGTATGTGCTTAAAATCGTCAACCACTAATATTTTTCCATGTGTTTTCGCCACCTTCGCATCTTTTTTTATTATTGGTTGATCCGATTTGGGTGAAATTTGAGCCTTCGGAAGGGTGAAATAAAAGGTTGAACCTGCATTTACTTCACTCTCGAACCATATTTTGCCATTCATCCTTTCAACAACTTCTTTGGCAATACTCAATCCAAGGCCTAAACCGCCATGTTTTCTGGTTACCGATTCGTTTGCTTTTCTGAAACATTCGAAAATTAGTTCCTTCTTATCGTGGTGTATGCCAATTCCTGTGTCCTTAACATAAATAGTTATTGATTTTTCATCGCACCCTTTGATCCCAATTTCAACAGTCCCAATTGGTGTAAATTTTACTGCATTGTCAATCAAAATAGATAGTACTTGCCTTAAACGCACTTCGTCAGCTTCTACTTTACAAATACATTGTTCTGGTACCCTGTATTTTGCTCTAATATCACCAGCCCTTTTGTTTAGTTGTTGTTCAAGTCGTTTAAATGTATCCTTTAGTACGGGTTCAACCCAAATCGGGCCGATTTGTAATTGCAATTGACCACTTTCAATAATCGAAATATCCAATATGTCCGATACAATTCGGAGTAAATAGTCGGCCTGAATTTTTATTGTTTGCGTAAAGTAGGCGGTTTCACTGCTGTCTACCTCGTTGTTGGTAAGCATATCAGCAAATCCGATAATGGCACTGAGTGGCGTTCGAATTTCGTGACTCATATTGGCTAAGAACGCTGTTTTTAATCTGTCGCTCTCTTCGGCACGGTTTTTCTCTTTTATTATCTCAAGCTGAGCCTTTTTTAAGTCGGTAATTTCCAGATAGGTGCCCAATACCCCTATAATATTGCCTTCCGGCGAATGTAACGGCGTTTTGCTGGTTCGTAACCAAACTTCCTCGCCATTGGCTTTGGTTAAAGTTTCCTCATAGTTTAACTGGGGTTCATTACTTTCTATAATGAATTTGTCATCGGCATTAAAAATGTCGCTTTCTTCTTTAAGCCAACATAATTCACTATCTGTTTTTCCAATTATCTCATCTCGGATTAAACCGGCATCTTTTGCAAATTTTTCGTTGCAACCTAAGTATTTCAAATTGCAATCTTTCCAAAAAACCGATACAGGAATGGTTTTTAATATCTCTTCATTCATCCGTAATGCCGAGAGCAAGGTTGCTCGGGCATTGCTGCTTTCCGAAATGTTTTTAATCCACCCTTCGGCTTTTATCGGTAAATTACCTGAATTATTGATGTTTTTTACCGAGATATGTATGGTTTCAGTTTTATGATCATCATTCGCAAGTTTAAAAACCGCGTCAAAATTCTGAATTTTATTCGCTTTCAATTGATAAAACAAGTTTTGAGCGGTTAAATTATCAGGTGTTAAAAATCTAGTAACAATCGCATCAAAATTGTTAAGTGGAACGGCAATATTGAGAATCTTATTTATATTTCCAATCCATTCGATGGTATTATGGTCGTAATAGTAGTCGAAAAAAGTGACCTTAACCATTTCGAGCATATTAAAAAGTCGCTCATTCGACTGTTTTTGTGAAATAGTTCTATTGTTTGCAAAATCAAAATCGAAAATAATATCGTAGTATTTAGCTGTATTGTTGTTGCTTCTATAGCCTGTACAATGAACTATTATCGGTTCATTTTTGTGGTTAAGAACGACTATTTGTAAATTGTTGATAAAGCCTGTTGCTTCAATTGCCGATTTCAATTTCTTAAACGAGTCGGGTGTAAGAAACAGTGTCTCACAGGTGTGGTATTTTGTATAAAAGTCTTCATAGTTTTCAAAGCCGAGTCTGTTGATTAAAAGACTACTTGCCGATAAAATGCAAAAAAAATCATCGGTTCTTAGTAGTGCTGCCGATGCATTTGAGACCTGTTCAATACTATTGTTTTCTTTTTTTGTTGAACCAAGGTGATCCTTTTTCCCCGAAAAACTAAATATGTTGTTGGTATTCATTCTAATATAATATTGTAGGGTGCTGTTGGCGGTTTTACATTTATTGTCGAAAGATAACAATATTATTGATTCTATAAAAGATGATGGACAACTTTTTAAAGTGGGTTCAACCAAAATAGTGGGTTTGGTACACCTGGATTAAAAAAGTTGGAAAATATCGGGCAAACGTTTGGAGTAAATTAAAAAAGAATTATCTTTGCACCCGCAATACAGGAATTAGTAATAATTGTGAAATTGCAAATTTGAATTAATGGCCCGTTCGTCTAGGGGTTAGGACGTAAGATTTTCATTCTTGAAACAGGGGTTCGATTCCCCTACGGGCTACAATCTTTTATAAAGAACAATCTGAATATGGCAAATCATAAGTCGTCGATAAAAAGAATACGGCAGGCAGACAAAAAACGTCTCGAAAACCGTTATTACGCAAAAACAACACGTAATGCAGTAAAGGTTTTGCGTCACTTAAATTCGAAGGAAGAATCGGCTGCATTGTTGCCTAAAGTTTGCGGCTTGCTCGATAAGCTTGCGAAAAAGAATGTTATTCATAAAAATAAAGCAGCAAATTTAAAGTCGAGCCTTACAAAAAAGGTTGCAGCACTTTAGTATAAAACGCCATAATATTTAAATGCTGTTCGGTTTTGAACAGCATTTTTTGTTTAAAAAAATCGCACAAGTTTTGGAAGTTTCGGAAAAGGTATTACCTTTGCACCCGCAATCAAAAAACAAGCGTGTTTTGAGGGAGTAAAATATTAATGGCCCGTTCGTCTAGGGGTTAGGACGTAAGATTTTCATTCTTGAAACAGGGGTTCGATTCCCCTACGGGCTACAAATTAAAAACACTTTTTGAATAAAAACATCAATGGCAAATCATAAGTCATCCATAAAAAGAATTCGTCAGACTGAAAAGAAACGTCTCGAAAACAGGTATTACGCAAAAACTACGCGTAATGCGGTAAAAGTTTTACGTCATTTAGATTCGAAAGAGGAAGCAGCCGTATTGCTACCTAAGGTTTGTGCTCTATTGGATAAGCTCGCCAAAAAAAGCGTGATTCATAAAAATAAAGCTGCAAATCTTAAATCCAGTCTTACTAAAAAAGTAGCTACGCTTTAAGTAAAAATATTAAAAAAGTATAAGGCTATCCGATTTTTATTGGATAGCCTTTTTTGTTTTCCGGAAATCTGACTATTATTGCAAAACCTAATATAGAAATCTGGATGAATACAACAAATCTTACAATTAAAGAGTGGGCCGTAGAAGACCGACCTCGTGAGAAGTTACAAAAATCTGGTGTCAGACATTTAAGTGATGCTGAATTGTTAGCCATTCTTATTGGTTCGGGGTCGCGCAATCAAACGGCGGTGGAGTTGTCGCGTAATATTCTGCGTGCTGCCGACAATAGTTTACACGTACTCGGACGATGGAATGTGGATGAGTTGCGCTCGAAATTTAAAGGTGTTGGCGAAGCTAAAGCTGTAACCATTGTTGCGGCACTCGAACTGGCACGTCGGTTGCCGGTGTCCGAACTTCCTGCCGATAAGCCGATAACAGGAAGTTTTGATATTTTTACGCTTATGGCTCCGGTTGTAACGGCTTTAAATTACGAAGAATTTTGGGTGGTATACTTGAACCGAAGTAATGTGGTTGTTTCGAAAAAAGTTGTATCTCAGGGTGGAGTTGCTGCTACGGTAATCGATCCGAAAGTGATTTTTAAACATGCGCTCGATTTGTGGGCCAGTTCGGTAATTTTGTGTCATAATCATCCCTCGGGAAATCTTACACCAAGCGAAAGCGACGACCTTATAACAAAAAAATTGTTTGATGCCGGAAAATGTCTCGATATATCCGTGCTCGACCATATCATTGTAGCAGGTAATAATTATTATAGCTATCGCGACAAAAGCAGAATCTTTGGGTGATAAAAGAATAATGTCGTAATTTTTAGAATGTATTATTTTGAAGATGTTGTATTTTGGTTAACTTTGCGGTCGTAATGCCCAAGTGGCGGAATTGGTAGACGCGCTAGTTTCAGGGACTAGTTTTCGTACGAGAGTGCAGGTTCGAGTCCTGTCTTGGGCACAAAGTGAAAAAAGTCGGATTTCCCGGCTTTTTTATTTGATTTTTGTTAGATTGTTAAAATTTGTTTGATATTTTTGCATCTGACAAATAATATAACAATCAGACGTAATACATTGGGCCATATTAACTTTTGAACCCATAGAATATTTGTAAATTATGCACATTCTTTTAGTAGAAGATAATGAACTGAATATCGAATTGATGAAACGAATTCTTGCAAAAGAGAATTACGACGTTAGTTTTGCCCGAAACGGATTGGAGGCGGTGAATTATTTTCAGAATCAAAAATTTGATTTAATTCTGATGGATGTGCAAATGCCGGTGATGAATGGATTGGAAGCTGCAAAAAAAATTCGTGAAATTGAAAGTACTACCGGAGGGCATATCCCGATTATTGCTCTAACAGCACATTCATTTGGTGAAGCTATTGAAGAATGTTTGGCCATAGGCATGGATAGTTTTGTAACCAAACCTGTAAAGCCTGCTGTATTGCGCGAGGAAATTTTAAAATTTCGTGAAGATGAATAAATTAGTATCTTCTTGTAAAATAATTAATTATATGCAGTTATTTCTTTGTGCTATTCATGTTTGATTGTACAAGCTTAATAATTATTCTTGCATTTTATCCTTTTAACACCATTTTGTTCGATTTAAATTTCTATTTTTGCCCCGAAATTGGGTAAATATTTTATTATCTATTACGATATTTATAAATGTGATATAGAATATGTTATCGGTTTATTAAGTATTGTAAGTTAAAAAAATTAATGCTGTGCCAGATACTAAGTACATTTTTGTAACAGGAGGCGTTACCTCTTCATTAGGAAAGGGAATTATTTCGGCCTCTTTAGGGAAACTTTTGCAATCGCGGGGATATAAAGTAACAATTCAGAAGCTGGATCCATATATTAATGTGGATCCCGGTACTCTAAACCCATACGAGCATGGTGAATGTTATGTTACCGTAGATGGTGCCGAAACCGACCTCGACCTGGGGCATTATGAACGATTTCTTAATGTACCTACAACTCAGGCTAATAATGTAACTACGGGGCGTATTTATCAAACCGTTATAAATAAGGAACGCAAAGGCGATTACCTCGGAAAAACCGTGCAGATTATTCCTCACATAACCGACGAAATTAAGCGCAATATCAAATTGCTTGGCTCTAAACATAAATTCGATTTTGTAATTACCGAAATTGGTGGTACCGTTGGCGATATAGAATCGTTACCTTATATTGAAAGTGTACGTCAATTAAGGTGGGAACTGGGCAAAAATTGCCAGGTTATTCATCTTACTTATGTGCCATATTTGGCTGCCTCTGGTGAATTGAAAACCAAACCAACGCAGCATTCAGTTAAAGCCCTGCTCGAAGAAGGGGTTCAGCCCGATATTTTGGTGCTTAGAACCGAGCGCGAATTAACGCCGGACATTCGCCGAAAAGTGGCTTTGTTTTGTAATGTTGATATTCAATCGGTCATTCAAAGCATTGATGTTAAAACCATTTACGAGGTTCCTTTAAAAATGCAGGAGGAGGGCCTTGATGTAACTGTGCTCCGCAAGTTTGGTTTGCCCATCGAACCTAAAGCCGATTTAACGGAGTGGACAGCTTTTGTTGATATGCTTAAAAATGCCACGGAAACGGTGAATATTGGTTTGGTTGGGAAATATGTTGAACTTGCGGATGCTTATAAATCCATTATAGAGGCATTAATACATGCCAGTGCATATAATCGGCGTAAACTATCGCTAAAACTCATCCATAGTGAAAAAATTGATGAACACAATATTTCTAAAGAATTTGAAGGCCTTTCCGGAATTATTGTTGCTCCCGGATTCGGACATCGTGGAATAGAAGGAAAAATTCAGGCTGTAAAATATTGCCGTGAAAATAACCTCCCATTTTTTGGTATTTGTTTGGGTATGCAATGTGCGGTAATTGAGTATGCACGGAATGTACTGCATCTTCAGGGGGTTAACTCTACCGAAATGGAATATAACTGTGCTAATCCGGTTATTGATTTAATGGAAGAGCAAAAAACAATTTCACAGATGGGAGGTACAATGCGATTAGGAGCGTACGACTGCAGCCTGAAGACCGGAAGTAATGTTGAAGCCATTTATGGTTCAACTTCAATTTCTGAACGACATCGACATCGTTATGAGTTTAATAATAAATACCTTAGCTTGTTTGAAGAGGGGGGTATGAAACCTGTTGGTACTAATCCGGATACCAATCTTGTTGAAATTGTTGAGATTCCTGAGCATCGATGGTTTGTTGGCGTACAGTTTCATCCAGAATATCGAAGTACTGTGGTTAATCCGCATCCGTTGTTTGTGGCTTTTGTAAAAGCTGCTATATCATAATTGTTATTAAAAAGAAAAAGTATAATCATGGATAAAAACTCGTTAATTGGTTTTTTACTTATAGGTGCTATTTTGTTTGGCTTTTTTATGCTTAACAAGCCTTCGGAACAAGAATTGGCCCAACAGAAAAGATATCGCGACTCAATTGCATTGGTGTCAAAAGTTAATCAAGAGGCACAACAAAGTGCGGTACCTGTTGCCGATGTCGAAAAGTTAAAATCCAATCCATCAGATTCTTCTGTTATTGCAGTTGTAAATGAAAAATATGGTGAATTTGCTCCGGCTATTCTCGGCGAGGAGAAGTTTTTTACTATTGAGAATAAAAATCTGAGAGTCGTTCTCTCCAGCCACGGAGCCGCAATTAAAACGATAGAAGTAAAAAACTTTAAAACATGGGATAAGAAACCATTATTTTTGGCCGAAAATTCAGATATGGATTTTGGTTTCAATTTTTTTACGCCCTCCAATCGTCAGGTAAATACCAAAGATTTATATTTCGAAATTTTACCTGTAAGTACTTCTTCAAAAGCCACTTTTAGAGTTTCAACTTCCGGCGGTGCGCATTTGGATTTTGTTTATAGCATTCCGGCCGATTCGAATATTGTAAATTTTGAACTCGCCAGCACCGATCTTCGTAAGATTGTGGGTGGATCTGCCGGATCGATGGATTTAAACTGGAAATTAGACTTACGTCGCAATGAAAAAAGTAAGGATTTTGAAAAACGATATTCAGGTTTGTACTATAAATTTAATCTGGACAAAGTTGAAGATATTACTTTTGGAAAAAATGTGACCGAGAAAAACCTCACCACTAAGGTGAAATGGATTGGTTTTAAAGAACAGTTTTTTAGTGCGGCTTTGATTTCCGAATCTGCATTCCCAAACAGTTTAGTTAAAACTATACCCAACGATAATGACAATTATCTGGCAACACTTTCGGCTGATGTGGCCGTACCGATTGATGAAAATGGCGCGAAACTAAGCTTTTATTTCGGACCGAACCACTACACTACGTTGAAGAAGGCTGGTAACGATCTGCAGAAAATGATTAATATCGGATGGGTTGGATATAGTTGGGTGAACCGTTGGTTGGTAATTCCGTTATTTAACTGGCTCAGTAAATCAATTACCAATTATGGCCTTATAATCTTGCTCTTAACCCTTGTTGTAAAGCTTATAATTTTTCCATTTACATACAAGTCATATATTTCTACGGCTAAAATGCGATTGCTAAAGCCTCAAATTGAGGAGATTAATGCAAAAATTCCAGCAGAAAAAACGCTCGAAAGACAGCAGGCCACTATGGCACTGTACCGTAAAGTTGGCGTTAGTCCAATGGGGGGATGTTTGCCTATGCTTTTTCAAATGCCATTTTTAATTGCATTGTTTTCGTTTTTTCCTTCTTCAATCGAACTCCGTCAGCAAAGTTTTTTGTGGGCCAACGATTTGTCTTCGTACGATGCAATTATTACCTGGTCAACTCAAATTCCGCTTATCAGCAGTTTTTATGGTAATCATGTGTCTTTGTTCTGCTTATTAATGACCATCGTTAATATTGTTTACACGATGATGAATCAGGAAATGACAGCTTCGTCGCAGCAAATGCCGGGGATGAAGACAATGATGTATATGATGCCGGTGATGTTCCTTTTTATCTTTAATAACTATGCATCGGGTTTGAGCTACTATTATTTTCTTTCTACCCTCATTACTATCGGTCAAACTTATCTGATGCGCAGATTTGTTGATGAGAAATCGCTAATGGCTCAGCTCGAAGCAAATAAAAAGAAAGTAGTTACCAAATCGAAATGGCAACAACGAATCGAAAAAATGCAACAAGACCAAAAAGCATTTGCACGGGAACAAGCCAAAAAACGCAAATAGTAACATAAATAATAGGACGTAATATAAGGAGGATATGCGGCATGTATGTCCTCCTTTTAGTTTTTGTGAACTTCGTTTCTGAAATTTTAACCATAACCAATCAAAAACATCCATTTTTTTGTAATATTATTTTGGTCGTAAAAAAAATATGCAAGAACTTTGTGTTAGAAAACTCTGCAAAATATGATTCAATTAATTTCTCGCAACGATGCATTAGCTTTAAATCCAGCTTTTTGTTCTGCTTTGATCGCAATACAGGATGCCAAGTACAATCCGGGACGCGATGGTTCAGCCAAAAACGATGAAGATGTTATGTTTTATATGTCGCATTGCGATTCTTGTGTAAATACAGATTATTCCGGGATTTTTCTTGGCAATATGATTCTTTCGTCGGGTTCGGGATTTGATATTGAAGTGGAAATGATTGTTAGTTTGATGCATGAACTGGAGCAGAATGAAATGGTGTTTATGAGCGATTATGCCATACCATGGGTTCAAAATGAATTGTGTTATTGGTTGAACCCCGAAGACAATGGTTTTGCGGGTGCGTTAAAAGTTACGGCAGACGAAGTCCCAAGCGTTTTGAAGTATATTTTTGCTGTTCAAACCACCGAAAATAAAGCGTCTGAAGTTTATTTTTTCTGGCCAAATTTGCAGTTGATTGGTAATGTTACAGAGCAGGGTGCATTTCATGTGTCGTTTTATGATAGCAGCAATAAATTGAAATTTACAGAAGCTGCAAACAGTGTTGGGTTTGAGTTGCTTAGCGATTCGTGGCACTTAGTCGACGAGGACGATGATATGGTATTAGAAGACAGAATCGTATTTGCTTAGAATAAAGAAGTGGACACTGTAAATAAAAAGCCCCGGTTACAATAACAATAACCGGGGTTTTTCTTTTTATCGTTTTTATTTTAGTGCGAAAATGCAAAAATAGTTTCGCGGAATATTTCCGATACAGTAGGGTGTGGAAACACAATTTCTTCCATTTCCTTGAGTGTTAATTCAGTTTCGATGGCCATACAGGCCCCGTAAATCATTTCACTCGATGGGTTTCCGATCATGTGAACACCAAGTACTTCGCCATACTTTGCTCCCACCAGTACTTTACATAAGCCATTAAAGCCTTCATTTTCTGCAATAAACCTTCCTGCATAAGTCATTGGTAGTTTTGCCACCTTATACTCTATTCCTTTTGATTTTGCCTCTTCTTCGGTGAGCCCCACGCTTGCAATTTCGGGATTGGTGTACACAACGCCCGGTATGGCATTATACCGCATTATGTCTTCACGTCCGGTAAGATTATTAATTACCACTTCGCCTTCGCGGTATGCTGTGTGTGCCAAAAGCGAAAACCCGGTTACATCACCTGCTGCAAATACACCCGGAATGTTTGTTTGCATTTTATTGTTGACTTTTATGCCACCACGGTCTAATTCAACCCCAAGCGTTTCGAGGCCAAATCCTTGAGTAACTGGTTTTCGGCCCACAGATATTAATATTTTTTCGCCCTCTACAGAAATTGTTTCGCCCTTTGCCGATTCGAATATTACGGTATTGTCTTTAATTTCAGTGACTTTGCTGTTTAAGAAAAATTCAACGCCTCTCTTTTCATACTCCTTTAAGAGTAATTCGCTCATTTCCGGATCCATGGGGCCAAGAATTTTTGGTAGCATTTCGATTACGGAAACTTTAGTGCCCAACGAGTTAAAAAAGGAAGCGAATTCCATGCCTATTACACCGCCGCCAATGATTACCAACGAAGCAGGAGATTCGGTAAGATTAAGTATTTCGCGGTTCGTAAGAATAGTATCGCTAACACCCTCGATGCCTTTAATTGGAGGGATAAATGCTTCGGAACCGGTGCTAATCAATAAGTTATTGGCTTCGTATTGTTTGCCATCAGCTTCGATAATTATGGTTGAACCATTTTTACCCTTGATGGTACCCAATGCTTTGACGACATCTACTTTATTCGATTTCATTTTGTATCCAACGCCACCTACAAGTTTTTTTACGACTTTATTTTTGCGGCTCATCATGCTGCTAAAATCAAAGCTTACTTCGCCGGTTTTTATGCCGTACTTTTCGCTGTGACGGGCGTTGTCGTAAATTTTTGCGCTGTATAACAATGTTTTAGTTGGTATGCAACCTTCGTTTAAACATACACCACCAAGTTCTTTTTTTTCGAACAAAACTACTTTTAATCCTTTTGAGCCGGCTTTTTCGGCGGCATCATATCCGGCAGGTCCACCACCGAGAATTGCTATATCGTACATTTTGAATTATGGTTTTAAAACTTAAAATGAAAACATATTAATGGTGAATATGTTCGAATTTAGGTCTATTTATTTTCTTTTTGAAGGCGAAGGCTAATGTAAAATTCCATTATAGCCGAGAAAAGTACTGCTGCCCCCCAGGTGTTACTCTCTTTAAACATAAAGTATGCAGCCAGAATTAATGCAGACGAACTTAATAACTGATACATTGGTAAGCGATTGTATTTTGGTTTTGGGTTGTTTTTGTGCTTTGGAAACATTTTGAATAGCCGTATCAACAACATGCCCGAAGCACCAAGTGTTACTAATTTCCAGCCGGTTGGTTCAGCCGAAATATGCATAATAATGCCGCCGAAGGTAACAAATGCTGCTGTATAAAACAGAATGTCGATATATTTTGATGTTTGCATAATAAGTAATTTTTGGAGAAATAATATGGAGAATGGGCTATTCTTCAATGACGAATACGTCTTCATTCTTCTTTTTTAGAAAAAATTTTTCGCGGGCAATTTTTTCAAGTTCATCTACATCGCCCGATATATTTTCAACTCTTTCTTTATTGGCCTCATATTCCTCAAAATAAAATTTCTCGAGTTGTTTGAGTCGCGAGAGTTCATTCGATAGCTTTATGCGTTCAATGATGCTATATTCGTCGCAAAATATAAGCCAAAAAAGGAAAATAGCAGAAACGGCTGCATATTTATTTTTAAACCACAGCGGAATTTTGAACGGTAGTTGAATTTTAGTACTCATGTTATTGCAAAAATAGCTAAAAATTAAAATTTATGGTGTATTATATCTTTTTTTTTCGGAAGGAAGGTGGTTTATCTGGTGGTGTCGTATGGCATTTCGCATTTCGGTATCACAAAACAAATTGTTAACTTTGGGGATTTTAAGGTCAATAACAAATGGAAAACGATTTCGATAGCCCTGTATATCATAAACATTCTATAGAATTTGTTACAGTTGCTTCGGAGTTCTGTAGGTTTTTGGAAAATGCAAGTGCAGTTCCTGCCGATGAATTTTTGGATAAAGCTGTGAAAATAATGCCGTTACTATACTTGAAAGCGACATTGTTGCCCGATGCGGTGCAACATTTTGATGAAGAGATAGAACGTTTTGTCGACGAAATGGCCTATATGGAAATTCGGGAGCAATTGTTAACTGTTTTAGGACCTTCGGATAATTTTTTGGAAGTCTTTCATGAAGATATGCGTTTAAGCGATACGCCTATTTTATGTTCTGTATCGGAGTTATTGGCAGATATTTATCAGGATGTAAAAGATTTTGTATCGACTTACCAGTTGGGGGTTACTGAAATAATGAATGACGGACTTGTATTATGCAAATCGTCGTTTGAAAAGTACTGGGGGCAAAAACTTGTTAATGTGTTAAGGGCTTTGCATAGCGTGCGCTATAATACAAATGACGACGAAGAAATGCTTTTTGGCGAGGGAGCAATAAAAGGAGCAGATGTGAGTAAAAGCTTTATTGCATTACGACAAAAGGAATGGAGCAACGATGATAAAGACTACGATTTTGAATAATACAGACTATCTTGAACGTATTGAGGCCGATGCAATAGAACAAATGCCGCTCATTCAGTTTGAAGGAGAGGTAATTGTAGTGGATAAGCATGCGCAGATAAAAGATGCCATCGCATTTTTGTCGGCTCAGCCACTTTTAGGTATCGATACCGAAACACGCCCCTCGTTTAAAAAGGGGGTGGTAAATAAGGTTAGTCTCATTCAGGTAGCAACCGAAAAGGTTTGTTACCTTTTTCGTTTAAATAAAGTGGGATTTCCTGAGGGATTAATGCATATTTTCGAATCGGAATCGATTATGAAAATCGGTTTGTCACTTGATGATGATATGCGCGGACTTCGACGGTTTCGTCATTTTAAATCAGAGAATTTGGTCGATTTGCAAAAAATAGTTCAAAACTTTGGAATACTTGATCTCAGTCTTAAAAAGGTTTCGGCCATTGTTTTGGGTGGAAAAGTATCGAAAGGTCAGCAATTGAGCGATTGGGAGTGTGAATCGTTACGGCCAAGTCAGATTCGTTATGCTGCCACCGATGCGTGGGCATGTCTTATGATATACAAAAAGTTGAATAAAATAGATTAATATACAAGAAGTTAAATGCGCGATTTTGTTAAAATAGTACTGAAATCTGGTAAAGATGAGTCGGTTCGGAGGTTTCATCCATGGGTTTTTTCTGGAGCTATTAAAAAAATTTATGGTAATCCCGAAGAAGGCGACATGGTTGAAGTGTACGATAATAAAGAAGAGTTTCTGGGTATAGGCCATTATGGTATTGGTTCTATTGCCGTACGTATTTTTTCTTTTGTAAAGGTTGAACCGGATGCCGGGTATTGGCAGCAACGTATTGCTGAAGCGTGGAAAATGAGAAAATCGCTCGGTTTATGTGGTTCGAAAAAAAATAATATCTTTCGCCTTGTACATGGCGAGGGGGATGGAATGCCTGGTCTTATAATAGATATTTACGGAAAAACTGCTGTGATGCAAATGCATTCGGTGGGCATGTATAAACTGCGCGATGTAATTGTTGAAGGACTTAAAAATGCGCTGGGATCTGATTTAATTGCTATTTACGATAAATCGGAAGGGACATTGCCCCATAAAGCAAATGTAGGGAATGTTGATGGCTTGGTTTGGGGGAGTAATGAATCTTCTGTGGCTATTGAAAACGGACTTAAGTTTTTTATAGATTACGAGAAGGGGCAAAAGACTGGTTTTTTTGTGGATCAACGAGACAATCGAAGCCTTGTGGAATCGCTTGCTGAGGGTAAAAAAGTGTTGAACATGTTTTGCTACACCGGTGGTTTTTCGGTTTATGCCATGCGTGGTGGTGCTAACCTGGTTCATTCAGTTGATAGTTCGGCCAGAGCTATTGAACTAACCAATGAAAACATGGAATTCAATTTTCCGAACGATAACAGACATCAATCTTTTGCTGTCGATGCCTTTAAGTATTTGATAGAGAGCGAACATAAGTACGATTTTATAATTCTCGATCCTCCGGCATTTGCTAAACACCGCGACGTGGTAAGCAATGCAATGAATGGGTATAAACGATTGAATGCCAAAGCAATGGAAGTAATAGAAAAGGGTGGGATTTTGTTTACATTTTCCTGTTCTCAGGTGGTTACGCGCGATTTGTTTCGTAAGGCAATTTTTCAGGCCGCAGCAATGACCGGCCGAAAAGTGAAAATATTGTATCAACTTTCACAACCGGCCGATCACCCTGTAAATATTTATCATCCTGAGGGCGAATATTTAAAAGGCCTTGTTTTGCAGATTGATTGATGCAATTGTGCAAATTGTTTTATAATTAAAGAGATTGAAAATGGAATTTTACGATATAGATTTTACGGATGAGCTTTTGGACGGCATCGAAGCCATGGGATTTAAAAACATGACCCCAATCCAGGAACAGGCTATTCCCGCGATACTTGAAGGACGGGATTTAATTGGTAGTGCTCAAACGGGGACCGGTAAAACCGCTGCTTTTATGTTGCCGGTGCTCGATTTGCTTAACCGCAGTAATTCGAATGGAAAGGTGCGTGTACTTGTGGTTGTGCCAACAAGAGAGCTGGCCATGCAAATTGATCAGCAAATTCAGGGTTTTGCCTATTTTTTGCCTGTATCGTCAATTTCGGTTTATGGAGGAAACAATTCGGAAGGCTGGGATGCGCAACGCCGGGCACTTGAAACTGGTGCCGATGTTATTGTCGCTACACCGGGCCGACTACTTTCACATTATAATTTGCAATACGTCGATTTCTCAAATGTCGAACACTTGATACTTGATGAAGCTGACCGAATGCTGGACATGGGATTTTTTGAGGATATAATGAAGATTGCCGGTTTTTTGCCCGAAAAAAGACAAACACTGATGTTTTCGGCAACTATGCCACCCAAAATTCGTGAGATGGCAAAAAAATTGTTGAAGAATCCGCTTGAAATTAGTATTTCAGTTTCTAAAACTGCCGAAGGTGTGAGGCAAACGGCATTTGTTGTTTACGAAAATCAGAAGATCCCCTTGTTGGTTTCTTTACTCAAAGCGGGCAATTACGATAGTGCTATCGTATTTTCCTCGACAAAAAGTAAGGTTAAAGAGGTATTTAAGCATTTAAAAGCTAAAGGTTTTGATGCCGGAGAGATTCATTCTGATTTGGATCAGGATCAGCGGGAGGAAGTGATGAGAGACTTTAGGAATAAAAAAGTAAAAATTTTGGTGGCTACGGATATTGTATCGCGCGGAATTGATGTTGATAATATAGAATTGGTTCTAAATTACGATGTGCCGCACGAAGCCGAAGATTACGTTCACCGTGTTGGTCGAACTGCCCGTGCAGCAAGACAGGGCGAAGCCGTTACGTTTATCGGTGAAGCTGAGATGGACCGGTTTGGCCGCATAGAACAACTTATAAAAATGGATATTGAAAAGCCATCATTGCCTGACGCATTGGGTAGTGGCCCGGAATATATGCCGTTTAAGAAAAGGAGCGGTGGATCGCCAAAAGGGAAAAAACCAATGCAACACAAAGGAGACCGTAGTCGTAAAATTCCCCAAGCACCTCAGGTACATCAGAAACATTTGGAACATAAGGATCCTGCAATTTTAGAACAAAGAACTAAGCTAACTATTCAAAAACGCAGGATTGATGATGTAAAACCTTCATAATCGAATAGTTATATGGTGGGATGCCGGTTTTTGTTGTGTTATTATAGTGTTAATAAAATATTTTTGTTTTAATTTTATTTGGTTAAATGTCAAATTATTCAGCTCCTATGTTTAGTTAATGCTATTAAATTGTTTGTTTTTATTGTTGTGCTTGTTCGGTATTATTTAATTTGATTCAATGGTATTATATTTGTTTAGAACATATTTCTTTAAATAACGCAACATTCTTTTTGGTTTTGTTGGGTTATAAATAACAATAGGTAAGAAATGAAAAGAAGGTTTAAGATAAAGGTTCGATACATTATACTTTTGTTACTACTATTAATCCCAAATATAAGTTTATTGTTTTGGGGTTTGCAGGAACATAAGGTGATGAATGTAATAATCGTTGACAAAACGGTTTCGATGGATGAACGAAATGAGCACATTTCGTTTAACTGGGTTCTTAATTACTTCTTTTTTAAAAATAAAATTGAAAGATATAAGCCACGAGTCCATTACCAGGGATTTTTTCCGCTCGATGATAAGCAATTCGAAATAAAAGATAACGACATATTACGCGACGATCAGTTTAAACAAATGTGCGATACAACCGATATGGTGTATTTTACTGATACTTATGGCGTTTATTACAACGAGTGGTATAAAGATACCCTCCAAACGGAACATTCTCCTCTGGTTTATGGCGGATTGTCGGAAGCGGACTATAAACTGGCAAAACATTGCGTAGATCACAGAAAACTTCTGATAGCGGAGTTTAATTTTTTTGCAAACCCTACTGTAAATCCTGTTCGTTCTCAAGCCGAAAACTTAATCGGCATGAAATGGAGTGGTTGGGCCGGTCGTTATTTTCATACGCTGGATACAGCCAAAAACGATGAGATACCACAATGGGCGGTTAATATGTATGTTCGGCAGTACCATAAGCCATGGGTATTCAAAAAGCCGGGTATTTTGTTCGTTCACGAGTCTGAGGTTATTGTAATCCTTGAAAAGGATACTGCTTTAATTGACGAGGTACCCCGGATATTAACCGATGGATACGGTCAGAAGAAATATGGATTACCAGCTACAATTCATTATCCTTATTGGTTCGACATAACATTTTCGAATGATACCAACCGTGTGGTCTCGACCTACAAAATTGGTGTGAACCGAAGAGGAAAGGAAATGCTGGGTTCATTTGGCATCCCTACTGAATTTCCGGCTGTAACCGAAAACCTGAAGAAGAAGTTCTACTATTTTTCGGGCGATTTTGCCGACAATCCAATAAAAATGCCCACATCTTACTTCAAAGGTTCACCCTTCATAAGCGGTATGTTTTATGATGAACAAAACCTGAATGACAGAACGATGTTTTTTTGGACTTTTTACCGCCCATTAATGAGTGAAATAGTAACTGACTATTATAAAAATAGTATTGATATAAAACGAAAGTAATTGTATTTAATATATGAAAATTGAACGCATATTACTGGCAATAGGCACAAAAATGCATCGCGAAAATGCCGATAAGGTACTGAGAACAAGCAATTATCAGTATCGAATAATCAGCAATAGTCTCGATGTACTTTCTGTACTGGAGGAAGATTTATACCATGCTTTATTTATCGATTTGGAAATGGAAAAAGGCAATGGCATTGAAGTTCTAAAAGTGATTCGTAAGCATTTTAGTTCGCCGGTTAATGCCATCCCTGCCATCGCACTTTTCACCTCGCAGGAAAAGAATAATGCCGATTTTTTAATCGCAAATGGCTTCAACTGGTCTGTTCCCATGAATTTTACAATTGAAGATTTAAATAGCACCATTTCATGGATTTCTAATGCCGAACCGGATACTGAGGTTGTTAAAAAATCGTCGAGTGATATTAATTTTGAATTTTTCAGGCAATGCTCTGGTAACGATAAAGCTTTTATGATGGATATGGCCGACCTGTTTTATAAAACATATCCCGAAACCATTCAACGGCTAAAGAAGTTTCACAGTATGCAGGATTGGAAAATGATTTACTTCGAGTCGCACAAGTTTAGTGCTCAGTTGGCGTATCTTGGTTTAAAAGAAGCTTACGATTATGCCGATTCTATAGAAACGATTACTGAACAAGGTTTTTTAAATAGCGAAATGATTTATGAACGCATTCTGAACCTTGAAAAGAGTTGTAATTTTGGTATTATTGAATTAGATAAATTTATCAGACAATTATAATATTATGGCAATAAGAAGCTTCAACTCCGGAAAAAAGCGTATTCTCGTTTGCGAAGACGATGAGATGGTAATCAATGTGATTTGTTATAAGCTTGAAAAGGATGGCTATGATATAGATAAAGCCATTGATGGCAAGCAGGCTGCAGACAAAATTCGCAGTAATGTTTACGATATTCTTATCGTAGATATGATGATGCCCTATATGACTGGTCTGGAAATAACCGGATTGGTTCGTAACGAACTAATGCAATCCACACCTATTATTATTCTTTCAAAAATAGGAATTGAGGAAACAATACTAAAAGCATTCGAAATGGGGGCTGATGACTACATTGTTAAACCTTTTAGTCCTAATGAATTGTCGGTTCGTGTAAAAAAACTTTTAACATTAAAAGGATGAGATATTCTATTCGCATCTTCATTCTGATCGGTCTTCTTGTGGGTAGCATTTCTGGTGCACAAACAAAACGTACCACAACTAAGGCGAAACCAAAAAGTACAACGTCCAAGGCTGTTTCAAAGCCGGTTGTTGCAACTGCTGCCGTGGTTGATCCGGATGTATTGTTTAAAACTGCAAAGGATCTTGCAACAAATGGAAAGCGTGATTCTGCCAGAGTTATCCTTAAAAAACTGACTACGAAATTTCCATTATATTACGATGCGTATGTTTTGGCTGGTAGAACCTATGCCTGGGATGGGAACTATACTGAAGCTCAAGCCGAATTAGATAAAGTACTATTTTTAAAGAATGATATAAAGGATGCCTATTTGGCAAAAATGGATGCTTATTACTGGGATTCTAAAAGCGATTCAGTTGTTGCAGTGGGAAATCGTGCACTTAAACTTTTCCCGGGTGATAGTGAAATACTTACAAAGAAAGCCAAAGCTTTAGTCGTAACAGGAAATTCAATAGAGGCCGAAAAGATTGTAAAAGAAGTAGTAAAGAAAGATACTTCTAATTTTGAGGCAAAATCTTTATATGCAGCACTTGCAAAAATTCAAAGAGCGGTTGCCGGCGAATACCTTAAAGAATCATACGGAACGCCCAGAGATCAGACTTATCATGTGCTTTCTTTCGAATATATTTACAAGAGTTCTTTCGGTGCTGTAATCCCGCGTGTAAACATCCGCGATATTACTGCGGTTGGAGAATCTCCATTTTCTAAAGATTACGGGTTTCAGTTTGAGATCGATGCCTATCCGCATATCACAAAATATAATACACTTTATTTAAACGCAGGATATTCAAATTCAAGTCTTTTTCCGAGTACAAGATTGGGTATTGAACTTTATCAGAAACTTGGTACTCAGTCCGAAATATCTTTGGGTGTACGCAATCTTAATTATAACATAGATAATAATGGCATTAAATCTAACGAAAATATTGTCTTTTATACCGGATCTTTGTCCTTATATAAAGACAAATGGTATGCATCGTATCGTCCGTTTGTAAAATTTAATCCTCAGGGGAATGCTGTATCTAATGTGTTTGTTTTAAGGAGGTATTTGGAACAGCCATACAAATATTTTAATTTTCAGTATGTTACAGGACATACTCCTGATGAATTTGCTTTGGTTACAACCGCTTTTAATGTAGATTTGTTAAAGAGTAACCGGTATCGTGCAGGTATTTCCTGGCCATTCGAGAATAACTGGGTGGGAGCTTTAGATCTTGGTTATTACAATGAACAGATTTCGAAAACAGTCAATGTAGAAGCATATATGATGTGGATTCGAGTCATAAAAATTCTGAAATAATTTTTTAATATGATGTTTAAGTGTAAAAAAGATAATTCGATGGCAAAATTAGTTAAAGATTCTGTTGTGAGATACTCGTTTTTTGTAGTATTTCTTCAAACAGCCAAGCCTTCTGGGAACTTTTTTACATGGCTGAGTCATTTTGTAAATACATCTGTTCCTTCAACCAAATACAATACCATTGTTGCCTATTTCATATTGTTCTTTTTGTTTAGCTTTGTTCTTTTGTTTTTGTTTATTTTTATAAATAAGAGCTTTAAGGCTATACAAGAGAAGAGAAAACAGAGCATTGCGAATAAGTATCGTGAAATTCTTACACAATTTCTATTCGAAGAGAATTATTACGATATGGCACTAAAACGATTGTCTAAAATATATTCAAGAAGTAAAAAAGATATATTGATTGAAAATTTTATTGAATTTCATAAGAATTTTCATGGTAATTATCAGGAGGAGTTGCGCAAGCTTTTTCGGGATCTCGGTCTTCACGAAGTGTCTTACTCCCGTATAAAAAATGGCAATTGGACTGAAAAAATACGTGGACTACATGAATTGTGCGAAATGCGTATTACCGAATCGTACGACCGAATTCGACGACTGCTTCACTCCAGAAACGAAATACTAAGAGTCGAAGCGCAGTTGGCCGCAATAAGGTTAAGCCCTGATAAACCTTTCTCTTTTCTGGATTCTATTCGCAGGCCATTTACTTTGTGGGAGCAAATTAATGTGTACTCTTTTTTTAAGAAAAATGAAATATTGCCGCCCGATTTTACACTTTGGCTTAATTCCTCCAATCGTTCGGTGTTGATTTTTGGCTTACGAATGATTCAAATGTACAAAGCCACAAAAAATGAAAATGCGGTGAGGGCATTGGTTCAGCATAAAGATAAAGAGGTGCGTCTTGAAGCCATTAAAACGCTCGGATTGTTGCAAATGGAGGCAGAAATTGATAACCTAATCGAATTATATGATGGTGAGACCTTTAAAGGGAAAACATATATTCTTCGGGCATTGAGCCATATGCCGGGCGATGTGCTACCGGCGTTGTTTTTTAAGGCTTTAAATGAAGAATCGTTCGATTTGAGACTTGAAGCGTGTATTGCCATTAAAAATTTTTCGAAGGATGGTTCTGGTAATCTTCATGATTTATATGCGAGAATTAGCGATCCGGAGATTAGAAGGGTAATAAAACATGTGGCTGATAACAGAATTGTTTCGTAATAAATACTGGTGATATTGGATTGAACACTCCGGATGTTTAAAAAGTAAACGAAAATGAAAGAGTTTATATTAGAGTTTTTTAGGATAATTCAGTACCTGCTGAATGGTTTGCTTGCTACCTATTCGGTTGTGGTAATTAGCACATACGCGCTTCTTGCATTTATTTCGTTTTTGGCTTTACGAAAGTACCTTAAAAAAAATAAGTACGTCGATTATAATGTTATTTTGTCTTCGCCAATTGTACCATCGGTTTCAATTATTGCACCAGCTTATAACGAGTCGCGAACGATTATCGAAAATATACGGGCATTGTTGTCTATTTACTATAATCAATTCGAGGTTATTGTTGTAAACGATGGTAGCAAGGACGAAACTTTAGGGAAGTTGATTGATGCTTATGAACTCGAAAAAGTGAATTTTGCTGTGGATTATAAAATTCCTTCGCAGGAAATCAGAGGGATATATAAATCTACAAATAAATCATTCGAAAAACTAACTGTCGTTGACAAAGTTAACGGTGGTAAATTTGATGCGCTTAATGCCGGGATTAATATTTCCAGAAAAGACCTTATTGTAGCCATCGATGTGGATTCTATTATCGAA
Organism: Bacteroidota bacterium; assembly: GCA_003249935.1. GTDB lineage: Bacteria > Bacteroidota > Bacteroidia > Bacteroidales > UBA5342 > SZUA-561. Next base: position 37,674 of record QKHT01000168.1, on the reverse strand, counting down.
AATGACGCATTGCTCAAACTTGTTAAGCCATTTTTGGAAGAGAAGGATAGAAAGGTTATTGCAACCGGAGGCGTAATTCGTATTGCAAACTCATGTAAAATAGAAGGGGGCCAAATTGTAGAAGTTCGGGTGCCAACAAATTTTTGGGCTCGTATTCAGGTTCTTGAGTATACGCGCGCTTTTTTAATGGGCCGTATGGCATGGACAAAACTTGATGGATTATTGCTTGTTTCGGGCGCACTGGGTATGTTCGATAGGGATGTTTTGGTTAAATCGGGTGGCTATGCAAATACCGTAGGAGAGGATATGGAACTTGTGGTGCGGATGCGACGATATATGGTCGAAAACAACATGAAATATTCGGTCTATTATGTGCCCGATCCTTTATGTTGGACCGAAGCACCGTCAACCCTCAATGTGCTGGGTCGTCAGCGTAATCGTTGGACAAGGGGTAATATCGATACCTTAATGATTCATAAACGCATATTCTTTAATCCACGTTATGGTGCGATGGGCATGTTGGGTTATCCTTACTGGTTTTTGTTTGAATGGATGGCCCCGGTGTTCGAAGTTATTGGGATTGTATATATGATACTGCTGGCATTATTCGGTTTTATCAGTTGGCCATTCTTTATTTTTATGACCTTGTTTATCTATACCTTTGCATTGGCTTTTTCTACATTTGCACTATTGTTCGAAGAAATTTCCTTCCACAGATATAAAAAACTGTCAGATATTTTCAAACTGATGGTTACTGCATATCTTGAACCAATTGTATTTCACCCGATTAACGTATTTTGGTCTATTCGTGGTAATATCGACTATTATCTGGGCAAGAAGAGTTGGGGGCGTATGGATCGTGTTGGGTTTGGCGTAAATCAGGAAATTTATGTGGCTCATGAGGAGGATAAAGAAGAGCTTAAAGAGCGTCGTGCATTGGGACTTGTTATTGCTATTGCAATAGGATTGGGTTTTGTAATCAGTATCTTATGGTTTATCAGTTCCAATTCGGCAAAAAAGAATGTGGAGAATAGGCCAAGGCAACAAAAAGAAGTAACTGCCACTCAGAATAAAAGTGCTCAGGAGTCCACCGCTTCATACGCTGAAGAGCAAAAGCGGGTTCAGAATATTGAAAAACAATCGGTAAGTAATGCTGCAATTGCCATACGTAAATATCATGTAATAGTTGGATGTTTTATAGAGCGCCAAAAGGCAGAAGAGTCGCTCACTCAAACTAAAATCCGTGCACACGGTGCCTATTTATTTCAAGGAGCCGACAAGCGGTTTTATATTAGTTTAGGCGAGTATTCGGATAGAAATGAAGCAGCCGTTGCAACCCGGAGTGCAAGAAGTGAGTTTAAAGATGCCTGGTTGTTCAGAGAATAATTCATGTTTAATATGAATGGATTTATACGAAAGAATTATTTTGGCATGTTGGTCTTCTTTGCTGCTACATTTTTTGTTATTTCCGGTGGGAATAAAGTTGTTGCTCAGAGTGCGGTGAGCTACAATCGCCAGTTACGATTTTCGGGGTATCAATGGGTTGTAAAAGAGAGTACTGAACGGGTTGGGCCGGGTGATAATATCTTCTCAGGTTCAAAAAGAAATGTCAATGTAAATTGTTTTGGGTATTTAAATATTGGGTTGAGCCGTACTGGTAATGATATTACCTGCTCGGAAATTGTTTCGGTAGATAGCTTTTCTTTTGGTACTTACACGTTCGAACTTGCTAAGAATTCGTTCGATTTTCATAATTCACTTGTTTTAGGGTTGTTTTTATACAACCATGCGGTTGCCCCTTTATATAACGAAGTTGATATCGAATTTTCTAAGTGGAATGTTCCGGTAAATGTAAATACTCAATATATCGTTTACGATAGTGAGGTTCGTCCTTCTAAAGCACGGTTCAATACTTTTTCTGTCGATTATGGCACGAAGCACGAAATAGTAATTCGCAAGGATAGTATCCTGTTCAGGAGTTATTACATCAAACCAAAAATGAACGGAGGCAAAAATTTGTATGCCTCATCAACCTTCCTCAATCCATGGGATCACAAAAAACCTTACGTATTTGTGAGGTTCAACCTTTGGTTAAAAGACATTAATACCACCATGAATGGAAAACTGCCTGAACTTCAAGTTAAAAATTTTTCTTATTCCCCAATGCGCTAAGGTAGTGGCGTGAGGTCTAATGTTTTAAGCCCGTTTTTAATTATTTCGAGTGTTGGCTTTTCGCGTTCAACTGGTTTTTGGATAAACTTTGTAAAATCAAAAATCGCATCCTTATCCCATGTTGGCCATGTTTGTCGTGGTGTTTCCAATTTACATGTTTTATAAAATAGTGTGAGTGCAATGCCATCTGTTACAGCGGTTTCTCTTACTCTGGTGTCTCTGTCGTCGTACATTACACTTCGTGCGGCGGGGTCAATAAAATTTAGTAGTGTCCACGGAATGCGTATGTTTACCTGATTATTGGCTAATGCAACCAATTGTAAATTATTGGCATAATTTCCTGTTTTAGACACATTAAATTTTCCGATTTTCTGTATCGAATCTACGGGGAAATTGTTCTTCCATTCTACTTCATTCCAGGGCTTTCCATCGGTGGCAATTGTTTTATATAATTGTTCAGGCGACGATTCGCCAAACCAAATTGCAAATGTATTATAGGCTTGTGTTACATATAGTTGAGCCGAGTCGGCAGTGATTTTAAGTGCAAATTCAGCTCTGTTTGCAACGGTTTGTCCGTTTGGAAGTATCGATTCACCGAGTTCGGCTTTGTAAGTGTCTAAAGCTATCCATAGCGGATCGGCTTCGTTTGGGAGTTCAGTAAGTTTTGTGGTAATTTTAAAATACTCCGGGTCAACTGTGCATTTCGTCGATTGGATATTGCATGATCCGTTTATCGTGGCATTTTCTGCAATTGGGGCCGGATCGAATGTTACTAATCCAAAGTTTTGTTCAGGGTTGGTAACATCGTGAAAAAGAGCCTTTCTTTCTGGTGCATTAATTGAGATAGGGTCGGTAATCCAGGCCCGTTTAAACCATTCATCTATCCACGAAAAGAGAAATCCACCACCACATTTTGTGTCGTGAATGTTGGCCATGAGTCTCAGATTGTTGGTTCCTTGTTGCTCATAGGTATTTCCCCCATGGTTCATTCCACTAAATGAGGTATGCGCATTACCAACACTTGATGGGACTCCAAATTCTGCAATTATTAGCGGGTGATGGTCGTAATTGGATTTCAAATCGTACAAATACCCCAGGTAACTGTTTGGGCCATATTTGTCTGCGAAAGCCTGATAGCTCGGTTGAACCGAGATGAAATCGGGATAATATGGGTAAGCATGGTAACTGGCAAAGAATCCGGCCGGCGCAAAGTTGGAGTTTACTTTGTTGAGTTGCAGTTGTGCTTTGTCTTCGTCACTGTCGGCTCGTTCGCTGGGGTGTTTTAACGGGTCTAATGTCGGCCAGCTCGAATTACTTACGGGACGCTCTGTTTTGTACTGTGTGCGTTCGTACATCACGGTGTAATCCAATTGGTTGGTAAACCAAACCTCCGATGGCGAAGCGTTGGTGATACTCAGAGCAGACCCAATAAATTCGGTTTTTGTTTTATTTGTCGCAGCCGAATCTGTGGCCCATATTTCGGCTGGTGCCACTTCGCGTCCAATAATATAAGCCATGGTCCATGGCGAAATGTCGTATGTGTAAGTGCCGTTTGCACGGCCCGGAGATGCCGGGACAACGGCATTGCCATGCACCACATTGATTACCTTTTTTATTTCATTCTGAAAATCGGTTGTTAACTTGCTTGTAAATAAATCGGTTGGTGTTTCTGGTTCGTCTAACCAAATGCCCTGAAACAGGTATAGCGGTTTGTCCGGATTTTCGATATTATATTTGTAGAACTCTTCGTAAAAACGGGGAAAATGAAGGGTGTAACTGCGAATTGAATTAAAACCAATGTCCACTATGCGTTTGAACCATCTTGCGTACTGTTCGCTTGTTGCGGCTAAATCGCCCGGGGTTGTACCCGGTACCGAAACGCCAAGGTTTATGCCATTAATATAAAACGGATTGTATGTCGAACCGTCATTAATGGTTAAATAGTTGTCGTTTACCGCATAAGGTATTGCCGGCATTTGTTTAATTTCGAAATTTTTTTGACCATCGGGCGAAATATTAACCTGTTTAATAAGTTTTGGCATGAACCCATTGGCCGAGAGGTATACATTAAAATTGTCGGTACGTGCTGTGTTTTGTCCAAATTTAGAATCAGACAACTTACTTACATTTTGATTCGATTTCGAATGGATTACCAACATCTTCTTGGTCATTCGGTAATTGCCAACAGTTGCATTTACAGTATAGATTCCCGAAGGCGCATAGGCTTCGCTATTAAATTTTCCATCCCACGGAATTTGGTGCACGCCAGCACTCAACAAACCGCTATGCAAAATACTTACTTTTTGGCCCATCATATTTGCAATCGAAATCTCAACCACCGCATCAATAGGTAAATATAGTGGAATGTAAGTGTTCCCGATAACCGGATTTGGGTAATTGTCGAATAGCTTAAAGCCCGATATGTTTGTACCCGGCTTGTCCCATGGGGCTATACTGTACTCTCCCAAACTATTCGTAATTGTCGAAAACTTAAATGTACTGTCGTTTGTATTGATCAACTGGATTTTTGCATTTGGAACCGCATGGCCAAGTTGGTCGGTGATTTTTCCATTTAATGCGTTGATCGCATTGCTCGACAAAAATATAATCAGAAGTAACAGTATCTCTCTCATTTGAACTCTATTTTGGCTCAAATTTACAAAAAAAAGATGTTACAATTTAGAATCATTAAAATTTTGATTTATTATTTGGCTTTGAATAAGTGTGGTAACACCTATTCGGTATCTTATCCGCCATTTGTATTATGGGTTGTAATAATGTTATGAATTGTGAATTATGTGGCTTAATATGTTAATTGTATTGGGTGTGAATTATTGTGTTTGAAATAGGTTCGAAAATTATGTTCTAATGGGTGAAAAAAATGATAAAAAAACACAGCTTTTGGTTTTTAATATATTAAATTTGTGCCTTGAAAAAATATTAAGAGCCGTGAAAGAAAAACAAGCAAAACTCTCAAATTGTGGACTTGATTGCAATAAATGCAAGTTCTTTGAAAAAATTTGCCATGGTTGTAAGGCCTGCAAGGGCAAGCCAATGTGGTTAGGTTTTACCAACTATTCAATCTGCCCGGTGTACGATTGCTCGAAAAACGTAAAAGCATTGAATAATTGTGGCGAATGCAGATATTTTCCCTGTAAATTGTTTCTGTCTCTCGAAGAATTAAGTATACTTTGTTCAAAGGAAAATCAGGTAACTCATTTACAATCACGAATAGAGAATATTTTGTGATCTGTTTTGCTATCAGGCATTGGGGAAAATGTATCATTATTCGGATTTTTGCCAAATCAAAATAAAATTCGAGTTCGTTTGGTTTTAACTATATCCTGTCAAAACGTTTCTGAATTTCTTTTTTTGATGCTATTTTTACATCAAAATATTTGAAATGGATTCTAAGATAGTAGAAATAATTTCCCAACGACTTGGTCTTCAGTTGTTTCAGGTCGAAAATACAATTGCTCTGCTCGACGATGGTGCAACTATTCCGTTTATTAGCCGGTATAGAAAGGAACGTACCGGGAGTCTTGACGAAGTGGTTATTGGCGATATTTCTGATAATTACACTAAACTTAACGAATTGTTAAAACGGCGCGAAACCGTTATTAAGTCTATTGAAGAGCAAGGTGTGCTTACTCCCGAACTTAAAAAACGGATCGAATGGTGTTTCGATGCCAGTGAACTCGAAGATATTTATTTGCCCTACAAGCCCAAAAGACGTACAAGAGCTCAGGTGGCTCGTGAAAAAGGTCTCGAAGGATTGGCCCGGCTAATCATGAAACAACAGGTTCGTGAAGTTGGGGTTCAGGCCGAACGATTTTTAAATAACGATGTAAATACCATCGAAGAGGCTTTGCAAGGGGCCAGAGACATTATGGCCGAGTGGATTAGCGAAAACGAAGTGTCTCGAAAAATAGCGCGTCGTAGTTTCGAAAAAGCCGCCACCCTTACATCTAAGGTGGTGAAAGCCAAAGAATCCGAAGCTACCCTGTATCGCGATTATTTCGACTTTTCGGAATCTCTGCGTAAAATTCCATCGCACAGGCTTTTGGCGATTCGGCGTGGCGAAAAAGAGGGTTTCCTGCGTGTAAATATTGGCCCCGACGATGCCTCGGCACTTCATCATCTCGATAAGTATTTTTTAACAAACCAAAATGATGCAACAGAACAGGTTGCAATGGCCATCGACGATGCCTGGAAACGTTTGTTGAAACCGGCCGTAGAAACTGAATTTGCGTCAATATCTAAAGAAAAAGCCGACGAAGAGGCAATCAATGTATTTGCCTCTAATTTGCGCCAACTTTTGCTTGCTGCCCCTCTTGGCCCGCATCGTACGCTGGCCATCGATCCTGGGTTCAGAACCGGGTGTAAGGTGGTTTGTCTCGACGAACATGGCTCACTGCTCCATAACGAAACCATTTATCCTCATCCGCCACAGAACGAAGTGAGTCAGGCAATGCGCAAAATATCGTCGTTGATTGAAATGTTTAAAATAGAAGCCATAGCCATTGGTAATGGCACCGCAGGCCGCGAAACCGAGGATTTTATCCGCAAAATGCGCTTCGATCGCGAACTGAAAGTGTTTGTAGTAAACGAGGCCGGTGCTTCTATTTACAGTGCTTCAAAAGTGGGGCGCGACGAGTTTCCACAATACGATGTCACAGTTCGTGGCTCGGTGTCAATTGGTCGGCGTTTGATGGATCCGTTGGCCGAATTGGTCAAACTCGATCCCAAAACAATCGGCGTGGGCCAGTATCAGCACGATGTGGATCAAAGCCGGCTAAAAGTTTCGCTCGACCGCGTTGTTGAGTCGTGTGTAAATATGGTTGGGGTGAACCTCAATACGGCATCTCAACATTTATTGGCCTATGTATCGGGTATTGGGCCTAAAATGGCCGAAAATATCGTGAAATTTCGTAATGAATCGGGTGGTTTTAAAAATCGGACCGAACTGAAGAAAGTATCCGGCCTCGGGGCCAAAACTTTCGAACAGGCTGCCGGTTTTTTACGCATTCCCGAGAGTGATAATATTTTGGATCACAGTGCGGTTCATCCCGAATCGTACCCTGTTGTGCAGTCTATTGCATTGGATTTAAATACCACTGTGGAGATGTTGGTGAAGGACAAAAGCTTGCGCGATAAAATTGTGCCCGAAAAATATGTGACATCCAAAGCCGGGTTGCCAACCATTTTAGACATTGTAGCCGAACTCGAAAAGCCGGGTCGTGATCCGCGTCAAGCGGCAAAAACCTTTGAGTTTGATAAAAATGTGCGAAAAATCGACGATTTGCATGTTGGCATGGTGTTACCGGGTATTGTAAACAACGTAACTAAATTTGGTGCGTTTGTGGATATTGGTATCAAGGAAAACGGCATGGTCCATATTTCGGAACTGGCCGACCGGTTTATATCCGATCCTACCGAAATTGTATCTTTACATCAACATGTGCAGGTGCGCATTATATCTATCGATTTCGAACGCAAGCGAATCGCTTTGTCTATGAAAAATTTGTAGTTTTTTTGGTTGAACCATCGAATGAGTATTTCGGTGGTTCAACCGAAATTTAAACCTTTTTTTGCATCCACTTTCCCTTTCTGAAAATAAAGAACGCAATAATGGTCATTGTACTTTCGGCAATTAGCACCGACAGGCATACGCCACTCATACCCGAGTTCTGCATTATGGTAAGATAATAAGCCAACGGAATTTCGAAAAACCAGAAGCAAAGCAGATTTATCAGAAACGGTGTGTTGGTGTCGCCACTGCCGTTAAAACCCTGAATAAGCACCATCCCGAAACCGTATGATGCCAATCCAAGACCAATCATCCACAAGGCTTGTGTGCCAAAACGAATGACTTCGGTATCGGTTGTGAACAAACGCACCAGATGCTCGTCGAAAAAGAAGAATAATATGCTAAAAATCAGCATCATAGAAGCATTAACATAACCGGTATATAGCACACTTTGGCGGGCCCTCTCGGGCTTCATGGCTCCGAGATTTTGTCCGGCAAGTGTCGATGCGGCATTGCTTAGCCCCCATGCCGGTAACAGTACAAACAAAATAATGCGTATGGCAATGGTATAGCCCGCTACGGCCGAAGTCCCCAGTGTTGCCACGATACGAACCAATGCAATCCAACTCGATGTGGCCACAAGGTTCTGTAAAATACCCCCAACCGAAAGCCTGAGCAGTTGTACGATAATGCCAAACTTTAATACGAAATTACTGCGCGATAGCTTTATTCGGTGTGATGTGCGTGTAAGCAGGTAAAATTGAAAAAGTACCCCTGTGCCCCGGCCAATTGCTGTGGCAATTGCTGCGCCTTTAAGTCCCAATGCCGGTATTGGTCCAAACCCAAAAATTAGCAGCGGATCCAAAATAAGGTTCAACCCGTTCGATACCCAAAGTACACGCATAGACAGTGCCGCATCGCCCGAACTGCGTAGTACCGAATTGATGATGAATAATAGCATAACAATCAGGTTCGATCCAAAAGCAATGGCCGGGTAAGCCATACCCATTTGTGCTACTTCGGGCGTTGAACCCATGAGCGTAAGGAAGTGCTTAGCGTAAATTATGCCCGGAACAGCGATAAATCCGGAGACGGCTACCGCCAGAAATATGGATTGCATAGCGGCATCGGCCGCTTCTTTAGGTTTTTTTTCGCCTGTTCTGCGGGCAACTAATGCGGTAGTTGCTGCCGCAATGCCTAATCCGATGGCATAAACAATGGTCATGGCCGATTCGGTCATACCAACTACCGAAACAGCATCGGCCCCGAGTTTCGATACGAAAAATATATCGACTACGGCAAATGTCGACTCTAAAACCATTTCGAGTACCATGGGAATGGCCAGCAGAAAAATGGATTTAGCCAATTTCTCTTCAGTAAAATCGCGGTCGTTACCCGCAATGGCATCCTTTATGTCGATCCACAATTGCGGGTAATTGGTGTGCCTTATTTTTAATGTTATTTTTTTTGTGAGTGAGATAAACCGCATGTTCTTCTGTGTCTTTGTGCTCAGTATGTTTTATGTGCTTATCAAAAACAGACAATTGGATTAATTGTTTCCTTATAATTTTTTTTGTTCCGTTTTTGAATTAAAAAAGGAGGCCCGATCATCAAGCCTCCTTCTAAAATATGGTGTTAACCTTGTTATCTTAATTTAATAATGTAGTAGTTCTTTTTTCCTTTTTGAACCAAAATATAACGATTGCTTAACAAGTGGCTATTGTTAATTTCGAATGTGGGCGAGTCAACTTTTTGTTTATTTATCGATATGCCGCCTCCCGCAATTAGTTTTTTGAGTTCGCCTTTCGATGGTATTGCTGTGGTTTCGCCCGCCAATAAATCGGAAATAGAAATGCCCGCCGATATTTTGTCTGCATCAATCTCGAATGTGGGAACCCCTTCGAAAACCGAAAGAAAGGTCTCTTCGTCGAGTTTTTTGAGTGCTTCGGTCGATGACTGTCCAAAAAGAATCTGTGAGGCTTCGATGGCTGCATCCAATGCTTCTTTTGAGTGAACCATGGTGGTTACCTCTTCGGCCAACCGGCGTTGAAGTGCGCGAAGATGTGGTGCGCCAGTATGTTCAGCAACAAGCGATTCCACTTCTTCTTTAGTAAGGAATGTGAATATTTTGATGTATTTTTCTGCATCGGCATCCGAAACGTTCAGCCAGAATTGATAAAATTTGTAGGGCGATGTGTATTTGGCCGACAACCATACATTGCCCGATTCTGTTTTGCCAAATTTGCCGCCGTCGGCTTTGGTAATAAGCGGACAAGTGAGTGCAAAGGCATCGCCACTACGTTTGCGACGAATGAGTTCGGTGCCGGTGGTTATATTGCCCCATTGGTCCGAACCGCCCATTTGAAGTTTACAGCCATAAGTGTCGTATAGATGTAAAAAGTCGAAGCCCTGAACCAATTGGTAGGTAAATTCGGTAAACGACATGCCATCGCGGGCATCGCCGGTAATGCGCTTTTTTACAGAGTCTTTCGACATCATGTAGTTTACTGTAATATGTTTACCAATATCGCGGATAAAGTCGAGAAACGTAAAATCCTTCATCCAGTCGTAATTATTTACCATTACAGCGGCGTTGGGCAAACTGCTGTCAAAATCGAGAAAATTGGAAAGTTGTTCCTTTAGTGCCTGTTGGTTGGCCCTCAATGTCGGTTCATCCAACAGATTTCGCTCTTGCGACTTGCCCGATGGGTCGCCAATCATACCAGTGGCACCACCAATAAGTACAATCGGCTTATGTCCACACCTTTGAAAATGTTTTAGCATCATTACACCCACCAAATGGCCAATATGCAGCGAATCGGCTGTGGGATCAATGCCCACGTAAGCCTTTGTCAGTTCTTTATTGAGTTGTTCTTCGGTTCCGGGCATCATATCGTGGATCATGCCCCTCCACTTCAGGTCTTCAACGAAATTCATTACCTTATGTTGTTATTATCAGAGTGCAAAGATAGTATCTGGCATTTAAATCGCAATTAATTATTTTTTTTGTGTTATGTAATTGGAAAATAATTAATTTTGTAAAAAAGTGAAGTTAATCGTAATTTATTGAATTGTAATGATTAAATTTACTCAAAATTAATGTACTATGAACGACAGCGATTATAAAGTACTCCTGGTCGATGATGAACCGGATATTATTGATTTCCTGAAATTCAATCTTGTTAAAGAAGGATTCCAGATTTTTACAGCTACCAATGGTCGCGAAGCATTGGATATTGCCAAAGCAAATACACCCCACTTAGTTATACTCGATATTATGATGCCCGAAATGGATGGCATCGAAACGTGTGAAGAAATAAGACGGACTCCCGGATTGGAGGATATAATGGTCGTGTTTTTTACTGCACGTGGCGAGGATTATTCGCAAGTGGCCGGGTTCGATGCCGGTGCCGACGATTATATCACCAAGCCAATAAAACCCAAGGTGTTGCGAAGCAAAGTGCGCGCACTGCTTAAAAGACACCACAAAGGTGGTGGTAAACCGGTTCAGAATATGATGGTCGACGTGGGCGGACTTGTAATTGATCGCGAGCGCTACCTTATCAGTTATAAAGGTGTAGAGATGGTTCTGCCCAAAAAAGAGTTCGAGCTTTTAATGCTTTTGGCCTCTAAACCCGATAAGGTATTTACCCGCGAGGAGATTTACCAAACCGTATGGGGCCATAAGATTGTGGTGGGCGACCGCACCATAGATGTTCACATTCGAAAACTACGCGAAAAAATCGGCGACGATTTTATTCGAACCATTAAAGGTGTAGGCTATCGGTTCGTAAATCCTGATGCCGAATAATGGGTTGTTAGTAATAGGATAAGATTTTTTGGGTAGGTTTGTAATGAACCTGCCCTTTTTTGTTAAATGTCGAACATCGAACCATTCATTGTTACGCTAATTCAGAAAAAAATATCATCCGGAAACTTCAATACCATATTCATGGTATCTTTGGAGTGTGGTATGAAGGTAATAATGCATGCCATCTGGCTTTTATTGTGTTTGTGAATAAAGGATATTCGTGTAGGCTAAATATAAATTAATTGAATATGAAACGATTGACTTCGGTATTAATTGGATTATTGTTTATTTTATCGCTGTATGGACAGGTTATAGGAAAAGAGATTCCTTTGGATTTGTTCGGCATTGAAAATCCGGAGGAGCAAACCATTCAAAAAGGGCGTACCACACTAAATAATGCCCTTATAACCGGCGACATGAATAAGGCGGTTCAACTAAAAGATTTTTTGGTACAACACGCCAACAATGCCAATAATGTGGCATTTTATCCGGCGGAATTATGGCGGTTTTGTTTTTTATCCGGAGAGTATCGCGAAATACTAATGTCGGCAAATAATTTTAACAGTGCGCTTATTGTAGAACGGAGTTTGCCCAAAAGTGATGAATTAACGGCGTTTCTCGAATCACATAGTACAGCATTGGCCGATGAGGTTTGGCAAAATATTACTAAAAGCACAATTGTTAATGATGAGGAAAAGTCCTTTCTGCGGATTTTACTCTATTATTTAGCGGCAAAATGGGACGAAAACACATTGGATAAAGAGACGGCAAATTTTGTAACTCAATTTCCACACAGTAATTACAGCGAATTCTTAAATAGGTACATTGCTGTTGGTAATAATCCAAAATTAAGGGGAAACAGAACCATGATAGATCGGGATAAAATGAAAGATGAAATTTTGCTGATGAGTAATTCGGGAATGTTCTTTGTGGACAAAGGCCGATTGGCTATTGCCAATGCCCTTACGGCAACCGATTACGAAAAGGTGAAACAACTAAAGGATTATTTGTTGAATTTTACCCGTAATACACAGGATGTTGCTTTTTATCCGGTTGAACTCTGGCGTATTTTGTTCTGGACCGGAGAATACAATCAATTGCTCAACGCGTTGGTGGATTTTAAAGCGGACATGAATAAGGGGAAAAACATGCCTTATAACGATTTACTTGCCAAACAATTGGGTGAAGCGACCGCATTTTTTGCCAACGATTTGCGGCTTAAAATCTCTGAAAGCAATACTATAAATCAGGAGCAGAAGGAGTTTCTCGATTTGGCATTCAGTTATTCACTCTACGTGCAATATCAAAACATGTTTCAGGATAAACTCAATGAGGCATCAAATACTTTCCTGAAACACTATCCGCAAAGTAGTTATGCGCCATTTGTAAAAAAGTTTGTCCGTGTTGAGTTTATAACCGAAGGATTGGCTTTGAGTTATACCTTTGGCATGGGGGCAACGTTTTATTCGGGACAACTTGGCAGATATTTTAATACAGCCCCACAATTGCAACTGTCTTTCGATTTGTATTACAAACAATGGGTTGCGTTAATGAATATGAATGTAGCATTTCCGAAAATGAATTATAGTGTGAATATGAACAATGGCTTGTGGGATAAGGATTATAGTACCGAAAACGCACAGTTTCAGGTGGTTGGTGGATACCAGTTTTATAAGAACGATAGAATAACACTTTACCCTACAGCTTCAATTGGGGCAATGCAGATAAAACCATCGGATAATGGGCAGGTTATTCCGGATATCGGGCTCGAATTTACGACTTATTATGGCTTGGGGGCGGCTTGCGATTGTCGTATTTCGCGCAGGCAACGTGTTGTAAGAGGAATGTTTCCGCTTACCGAGCAGTACTGGTACTTGCGATTACGTTACGAGGCCTGCTTTCCCCGGTTCAACCGGCACTATGGCAATGCCGGTGGCAATATTCAAAATATCACCTTGTCGGTGGGTGGTTTTACGCAAGGTGTAATGCGTAATAAGTAAGGCTGTTGTTCCTAAAAATTATTAAAACGCTCCCGATTGATGTAATTGGCACTATATTTGATTTTTGACGAGAAAAAATAGTATAATATGAGTTATTGGATTTTATTTGGTGCCATCATGCTGTTTAGTTTGTTGGCCAGCGAAGGGTTAAAGCGGAAATTCAAAAAATATTCGAAAGTAACACTGTCGAGTGGACTTACCGGGCGCGAAGTAGCCCAAAAAATGCTCAACGATAATGGGTTGTATGATGTAAAAGTGGTATCGGTCGAAGGTCAGCTTACCGACCATTACAATCCCGAGAACAAAACGGTAAATCTCAGTCCCGACGTGTATTACAACAATAGTGTGGCTGCAGCGGCCGTTGCGGCACACGAATGTGGCCATGCGGTTCAACATGCCAAAGCCTACACCTGGCTTACCATGCGCAGCCAAATGGTGCCTGCTGTGAGTTTCGCTTCCAACTGGGTACAATGGATTTTGTTAGGTGGTATGTTGTTAATCAATACATTTCCATCGTTAATGCTTATTGGTATTGCTTTATTTGCACTTACCACACTCTTCTCGTTTGTAACTTTACCGGTAGAAATTGATGCCAGCCGCCGTGCTTTAGCATGGTTGTCGGGTGCAAGAGTTACATCTTACGAAACTCAGGATCAGGCCAAAGATGCCCTTAAATGGGCTGCATATACTTATGTGGTGGCTGCTTTGGGGTCGTTGGCCACACTCCTTTATTATGTGTTAATGTATCTTGGGGCTACTAACGACGATTAATGATGTGTTTGTATCATTTTATAACCTTATAATATAACTGAGGGCCGGTTTGTTTTATTGAACCGGCCTTTCTGCATTTTACTAAACTATGGTTCAATCAGTTAAAAATTTTGCATCTTTGGCAGTCGTTGCGCTGTCACTGTGGCAGGTGGCGGCACAGGATAAAACCGATAACCTTACGCCAATTCTCTCATCCGAGCTGAACCGGCAGGCTGCTGTTTTGGGGCAATTATCTCCGGCGGCCTATTTTATTGGCTACCGTGTGGACGAGGTGAAAAACGTAACATTGCAGGCATCGTTCGGTTTTATGGCCGGCGAAGACACGCTTAACGTACGCTATCTTACAACCTCGTTAAGAGCCGGCGATTATAATTTCGACAATACCCATGTGTATAAAGGCGAAGTTCCCAAACCGGAGTATTCGGCCCGCGAACTGCCTTTAGAGAATAATGCTCTGGCATTAAGGCAGATACTTTGGGACGAAACCGATAATCTTTACAAACAGGCACGGGCCAATTACCAAACCCTGTTTAACAAAAAAGAACTTAAAAGTAATGTTCAAAACGAAGCTTTACCCGATTTTAGTAAAGAGCCATCAACACGGTACACTGCACCCGAAACCACCGATTTGCGAAATGTAATAGACTACAATGTCTGGAGCGAAAAGTTGAAGCAATGGAGTAGCAAATTTTCCGGTCAGCCATGGTTTATGGATGGGTCGGCCACTTTGGTCATTTACCAGATTAAAACATGGATTGTAAATACCGAAGGGACTCAAATTGAAAAAAATATGAATTTTGTCCGGGTTGTGCTTACCGGCGAAGCCCGAACCGACGATGGTAATACCGTTCCGCTTTTTAGGTCGTTTGTGGCCTTCGACCCCAAAGATTTACCCTCGGATGAACGCATTGCCGCCGAAGTCGACGATATGGTTTCGTTGCTTACTGCTTTGCGCAATGCCCCTTTGGCCGAGCCCTATTCCGGTCCGGCAATTCTTTCGGCACCGGCTTCGGCAGTGTTTTTTCACGAAATATTCGGGCATCGTGTTGAGGGGCACCGCCTGCGCGACGAATCAGATGGTCAAACGTTTAAACACATGCTTGGCGAGCGGGTTCTGCCTAAAGATTTAAATGTGGTTTTCGACCCTACGGTAAAACATTTTGCCGGCACCGACCTTATCGGTTACTATCCTTACGATGATGAAGGCGTAAAAGCCCGTACCGTGCAGGTGGTGCAAAAAGGCGTATTACGCAACTTTCTGATGTCGCGGTTACCCATCGATGGGTTTATGCATTCCAATGGACATGGTCGTGCGGGCATTTCGGCACAATCGGTTTCGCGCCAATCCAATATGTTTATCAGTTCCGAAAAGCCCAAAACCGAAGCCGAACTGCGCAAAGACCTTATCAAAGCATGTAAAAAATCCGGGAAACCTTACGGATACTATTTTAAAGAAGTTACCGGTGGGTTCACTAATACCGGCCGTTTTCAACCCAATGCTTTTAATGTAATGCCCACGGTTGTTTACCGCATCTACGTCGACGGACGGCCCGACCAACTGGTACGTGGTGTAGACCTTATAGGCACACCGCTCACCATGTTTGCCGGCATCGAAGCTGCCGGCGATACCCCGGGCGTATTTACCGGGTTTTGCGGTGCCGAGTCGGGTCAGGTACCCGTTTCGGCTATTTCGCCATCACTGTTCGTAAAAATGGTAGAAACCCAGCGAAAGTTTCAAACGTTTTCGAAGGGGCCGATTTTGCCCGTTCCGGTTCCCGAAAAATAATACTAATTAAACTCCGATTATAATGAAAAACATCATAAAATATTCGATACTGGGCTTTTCGTTTTTGCTGTTTTTGGCTGAACCAAAGGCACAGGTATCTACAAAAGCTGTTGGCGACAGTACTATTCTTCGCGCTATGGCCGACGAGCTGTTGCGCAACCAAAAGGCCCTTTTGCTCGAGGGATATGCAAGGCCTTGTTTTATAAGTTATTCGCTTAAAGAAGTTAATATCTACTCTGTTTCGGGTACGCTCGGGGCTTTGGTCCGGAATAAAAGCGACCTTCATCGCGATGTTAACACACGCATGCTGGTCGGTAGTTATGCGCTTAACGACGAAAATTTTGTTGACCGTGCCAAAGGTCAGCGCAACGACGATGGTTCGCTACCCGTACCTCTCGATAACGATTACTGGGGCCTGCGACGCAGCTTTTGGCTTATGACCAACAATGTGTACAAAAATGCAGCAGAGACCTATCGGAATAAACTTACGGCCCTAAAACAAAAAAATCTGACAGAAAAGGATTTGGTTGCACCCGATTTTAGCACCGAAGTGCCTGTAAAATACTACGATGCTACCGACGAGGTAATGCCTAACCGCGATAAAAATGTACAATTGGTTAAAGATGTTTCAGCCATTTTCAGGGAATTTCCCGAAGTGGTATCCTCCAGTGTATCGGTCAATGCGGTGTCGGCCCGTAACTTTTTTGTAAATAGCGAAACCACCGAAACCGTTTATCCGGCTGCTGTTTCGTACTTTATTGTACAGGCCATGGTACTCACCCCCGAAAACGACAACGAATCGGATGTGTTAGTGTATGTAATGCCCACCGATGGCCGTTACCCTTCGGCCGATACGCTTAAACAGCAGGCGAAGTTGTTGGCCGAGAATCTTATAAACAGAGTAAAGCAGCCTGTTTTTCAGGATAGTTACGATGGACCGTTATTGATGGTCGATCAGGCGGTGGCGCATGCCGGGTTCAGGCGTTTGCTCACTTATGGCGACGGGTTAATGGCTGTAAGGCGCTCGCTGATAAACGACCCCCAAAAAGGTGTGTATTACAATACCGATCAAACCTGGGAAAACCGTATCGGGCGCAAGGTTCTCGACTCAAAATTGTCGGTACTTTCCATGCCGAAGATGTCCGTATTTCAGGGTGTTCCATTGGTTGGTTCGTATAAAATCGACGAAGAAGGTGTAGTCCCGGCCGATACGCTTGTACTTGTAAAAGACGGATTGCTCAAAACACAAATGGTCGATCGTACACCAATAGCCGCCATACAGAAGAGTAACGGCCATGGCCGCATTTATTTCGATGGTAATACGTTTTATTCGGCTGGTGCCGGCCCGGGGGTAATTATGGTAAAAAGTAATGTCACACTTTCGCTCGAAAAGCTAAAGGAACGGGCCCGTCAGTTGGCCAAAGACGAAGGTTATGATTACTATATTACGATTAAACCACTCATTGCCGGTAATTTGTATTCACCCATGAACTATTTTAAAGTGGATATTAAAACGGGTGCCGAAACTTTATTGAAAGGCATATCGGACAATAAAATAAATACCCGTTCGCTCAAAGAGATAGAGGGTGTTGGTTCGGGCCTAACCGTACTGAATACATTTATTGGCGATGGCAATCAGTCGCGGTCCATTACGCGCGGTTTTCCTACGTCAATTATAGCACCATCGGCGATATTGTTGAAGGCTGTGGAAATTTCAGGTTCGTTGCCACCAATGATGAAAACCGGACCACTCTTGCCCAATCCGGTAGGATTAAGAGAGTAGCGGTTCAACCAAAAAGGAAAAAACCCTGAATAATGCACGATTAAGCATTATTCAGGGTTTTATGTTTGTTGTACTTTTTAAGTTCGGATCAACCTCCGGCAGGCTTTGCTTTGTAGCCCATCTCCTTTAACAGTACCAGGATTTTATCGCGAAAATCGCCCTGAACCATTACTTCGCCATCTTTTGCGGTTCCACCCACACCACATTTTGGTTTAAGTATTTTGGCTAATGCTTCAATTTCGGCATCAGAGGCATCGAATCCGGTGACCAGTGTAACTGTTTTTTCGGCACGTCGTTTTTTTCTGACTTGTCCCTTCAAAAATTAGTGCGGCCATAAGTGTCACATAATCAGTATGTATTTGTTGAAAAACAGTAAGTTTACCGCACTATGTCGAGCGGTATGTAAATATTGTTTATCAGAGGATTTACACCCGGATACGCAATGAGGTCTTCTATTCACTCACGGCACTCAACAACCGTATTTTAGAGTTGTTAGACGACCTGAATCAAAGGATTATGCAAAGCAAAGGTTGGAGTCGCTACGAACATTTTGTAGATCAGGAGAAACCGCTGCTCGGGGCATTACCAGCGAATTTTTTCAATTATAGATACCGACGTGAGTTTACCGTGAGTTCTACTTATCATGTTCTGATTAATGAGGATAAGCATTATTATAGCGTTCCATATCAATATTTTGGCAAAAAGATTACCGTTGTTTATGATTGCAGTATGGTGGAAATATTGTTTATGTGTTTTTTAATTTTCGGAGTGGACTCAAATTTGTATTTTTTGCAGGGTTAATCCATTTTTTATTATCCAAAGGCTTTGCCTGTTCGGTTGCCCATGAATTAATTTACGGCGAACTTAACAGTCGATTGTGTTTTTGAGCCAGAAACCTTCATCAGATAAATGCCTTTGTTGAGCGAAATATGGAAGCTGCAATTTGCTCCCGACATTACATCATTCATGACCCTTTGCCCGGTTACCGAAAAGAGTTCGACTTTCGAAAGATTCTCAGCCTGACCCAACGTTACAGTAAGTAGGTTGCTTGAATAAAAACAACCGGCCGGCTTAACCCCTTTGTTTGTTCTAATTCCGGTGGCTAAAGCACTGGCCACGCCATTGGTCATAATTGTTTTAATGGTTTCGGCACTCAGTGCTTCGCGGGTTATGAGCAAATCGTCCATACGGCTACCCGATTTTATGACAGCATTGCCCGATTCGGCTTTGGCACCGCCTATTACCAACTGACCGTTGTTTGAAGCATCTGCAACGGTTCCAAGCATCACGGTATCTTTAATAAAAACGCCATCGACATACAACGACTTTTTATTTTCTGTGGCATTTTGTATAATGGCCACATGGTACCACTTGTTTATTTCGAGAATAACCGGAATTTGATCTACTTTATGATCTAAGCGTACATTGTTTCCGTTGGAACCATAATAGTTGCCTTTAAGTGCTTCGAGCAGAATGCGTCCTGTACTCGTTGCAGGCGTGGTAACGTCTTTCTGTTGTAACCAGGTTTGACCCGCATTGGTTACCGAAGGCAATACCGCCATGTTGAGCCATGTACAAATGGTGTAATCTTTGTCCGAAACAAAATCGATATTGGTAGTAACAATTGGCGACAGAGCGAACACGCCACATTGACCAAATTTGCCTTCCTCGTAAGTTACAGTACCCGTTGCGGCAGCATTGGTCGATGGATTAACCACTACGTTTTTGCCCGATAAATCGCTGATGTTGCCATCGAAAGGCAAATAGAGCGATACTTTGGAGCCATCTATCTGTGCATTTGTAAAACTCAGCACCGAAATAAGTGCCGATGAAATGAGTAAAAATTGTTTTTTCATAATTTGTATTTTAAAATTACGATGTAAAAGTACATTTCATTCGATGCCTGCATCTGTACTTATGTTCTTAACATCAGTAATTTTGTGCTATTTTCTATCCCACACCTGTTTTGGTTCAAACAAAAAAACATGGACACGAAGAGCCGTTTTCACTGCCCTGCGTGCCATGTTTGCATCCCCAATCAATAATTATGTCCTTAACTTTTAATATGCGAATAGCCCAAAATCCAATGTGTTGTTATCTTTATTTTTCAGAATCGCTTCAACACGTATGGTGTTTGTTCCGGGCTGAACCCAATGTGCAAAATTGGTAAGGTTTACTACATTGTAAGCTTCACGCGCACCCACCAAAGCGTGTGTAGTGCCAATGAGTTTGTCATTTAACCAAATGTTTGCCACACCTGCGGTATAAATCCTGAGAAATAGATTCTTTGGCATCTCTTTGGTTTCGAATAGGGCTGAACCGCTCACACGCTTTTCGTCCGTTTGGCTTAAAGTAATCAGGTTGTTTTTCGCGGTAATCACCCTGCCCGACTTTTGATTATCGGCAACTAAAGTAGTGATAAACGCACTTTTTTGCGTGTACAACATGGCGTGCTGACGGCTCAAAAACCCGGGGTCCATTTTTACAATTTCCCTGTCGTAGGTTATCAGGCCATTCACCTCGGCTTCAACATCGGTAGTTTGAGTGTAAACCGCTGAAGCCAGGCCGTCGTTAATCATGGGTACGAGGTCGAACATCATATTCGAATAGTCGTATATTAATTGTGTATTGTCTGCCATGGTGGCATAGCCCCAGTTGCGTTTTTCGGCGTTCCAAATATGGTCTTTCAACGTATAGCCCAAACCGCCAAATTCGCCTAACACCACCATACGGCCGGGGTGGGTGTTGGTCGATGGCATACCCGGGTAGGGATAAAAATGCACATCGTACATGTCGCCAACATTGCGGTCGGTCCATCCGCTTACCCCGTCGATAATGCGGGTAGGATCATATTTCATGGCCCATTCCACCGTTTCTTTGGTTTGGTGCTGCCCCCAACCTTCGTTGAAAATGGTCCAAACAGCCACCGAAGGAAAAAATGCGAGATGATCCATGATTTGTTTCAGTTCGGCTTTGTATTGCATGGATGAAGCCACATCGGCATCCCAATCGTTTGCGAAGTCGAACATCACGTGTTGCCGGTTTTTTTCCGAAGATTTGAACCCGGAGACCATATCCTGCCATACGATTAGGCCCATCGAGTCGGCGTAGTAATAGTATAGCGATGGTTCAACCTTAATATGTTTACGCAACATGTTGAACCCCATTTGCTGAATAGTTTCCATATCCCAACGCATGGCTTCGGCGCCGGGTGGCGTAAGCAGGCCGTCGGGCCACCAGCCCTGATCGAGCGGGCCGTAAAGAAAGAGTGGCCGGTTGTTGAGATTAAATCGGTAATTACCCTGAGTATCGGCTACTTTCGAAATTTTACGCATGGCGAAGTAAGAATCCACCTTGTCGGTCGTTTTCGAACCCTGTTTTATTGTAAGGCTAAGGTTGTAAAGAGCCGGATTTCCGGGCGACCAGAGCTCGGGCGAAGGGATGTCGATAGTGAGTTTGTTGGTGTATTGCATGGTTTTGGCCACAACTTGTTCGCCCTTTTGGGTAATAACAATTTCTACCGTCTCGTTGCCCGTGGCATTTTCGAGTGCTGTGTTAAGCTCAATACGGTTGTGGTCGATGTCGGCTACCGGCACAACCGATGCAAGTGATGTTTTCGATACCGGTTCAATCCAAACCGTTTGCCAAATACCGGTAACGGGCGTATACCAGATGCCACCCTGTGCCAGTTTTTGTTTGCCTCGGGGCTGCGTGCCCTCGTCCGATGGATCCCAAACCGAAACTTTGAGCGTATTGGGTTTACCCTGCTTTATCGCTGCGGTAATGTCGAACGAAAAGGGGTCCGAACCACCTTTGTGTCCGCCAATTTTTTTGCCGTTTACCCAAACGGTCGTTTGCCAGTCTGCGGCATCGAAATGGAGAATAATGCGCTTGTTATTCCATTTTGGTGAAACCGTAAAGGCCCTTTCGTACCATAGCATTTGGCTTGGGAGTACGCTTTTGCCTACGCCGGACAATGCCGATTCGGCACAAAAAGGCACCAGTATTTCGCCTTCGTATTTTAATGGGGCAGCCGCATCTTTGTGTGTAATGGCATATTGCCAAAGTCCGTTAAGATTTTGCCAATCGGTGCGTTTCATTTGCGGTCTGGGGTACTCTGTCCATGCGTTTTGTGGGGTAACCTGTTTGCCCCATCGGGTCATCATTTTATCTCCCGCAGGTTTGTAATTTTCGGCCTGAACCGGCGCTATAAGCATGGTGATAACGCCGAGGAGAATGATTGTTTTAATATTCATTGTTAGTCTGTTATTGGTTGAACCAAATCTAAATTTTTTAAGCAATCATGTTTAACGATGGTACAAAATAAATATTCTCCCCGAATAGAATTATTCAGGGGGAATATCAACTAAAAGCAAATTATTTTACAACTTTAAAGCGGGTGATGAACTGATTTTGTTCGCCCGAGAGTTTCAACAGATACATGCCATTGTTAAGCGACGACACATTCATATTGCCCGATGTCCTGTTTATTTTGCTACTCATGACCACTTTGCCCGAAATATCGTAAATGGTGTAGCTGCTCACCACTTCCGGGGCCACAAAACTGAGATTTGCCGACGTAACAGATGGATATACGTTAAAGCCGCTTTGCTTGTTGGCTTTGTTGGCCGTATATACTGTAAATGCAGTCGTATTCCCAACCATAAAACGGGTGCCATCGGCGGTGAAAGAGGCCGGTGCGTTAAATGTAACAGTGTAAGGATCGGAGCCGGAAACTGTAACCGGAACCAATACAACGTCCGAATGCGACAAACCGGTATTGATACCTACCACTACATCGCCGGCGTTGTTGAATGAACCGGCCTGAGCCGATGCGGGCCATTGCAGGGTTATGGTGCCGGTGTTGTCGCCGGCTACACTTTCGGTTACAACCCACTCGAGGTTCACTTCTTTTTCGTTGTTGTTGAATTTATAAAGTGGCGATGCCGACACACGAGCCGAAATGTCATCGGCCGAACTGTTTCCTGTAAAAGATATCGGTGCACTTATGGTCATTGTTCCTATCGGCATAAGTTTGTCGCCATTTACATTGGATGTTACCACGCTTGCTCCGGGTGTTACAACGTGGCCGGTTCCGCTATATGTTCCATTATTAATAACAGTACCGTTGGCAATGATGGTTCCTTCGTTTGTTAGCGTTGCACCGCTGAAAATCGTAAGTTTTCGACCCGAAGCAATAGTAAGCGTTTTGCCTGATGCGATACTTAGTGTGCCATAAATCTCAACATCGGCATCAAAAACCACATTGTTATTGATTTCTAATATGGTTAAAGCAGCACCTGCGGGTTGTTTAAAGAATCCATTGTCTAAAGTCGTAACTGTTTGTGTTCCCGAAGTCCCTTCGAATTTCCAATGACACAAATTTGTAGAATTGGCCGGATTGCCGAGCCAAATTCCTGCATCCTGACGGATGATTACATTGCCGTAGATACTACCAATGCCTAATGCCGCAGTGCTGGCATATGTCCAAAGTGTGCCCTTGATATCCAAATCATTTACAAACGAATATGCAAGTCCCGGTGTATAGTTCGAAAATGTTTGTGCGGGTGCATCAATCAATAAAAAACTATAATTCCTTGTGGCCATTGGCGGCTTGGTAGTAATAGCCGCTGGTGATGCTCCTCCTGCAAGGCCTGTATACTTATATGTGCTGCCGCTGTTAAAATAAGTGCGGTTAATGTTGTCACCGCCACCAAAGGGATTATCACCAGAGGTTTGGAGAAACATTGAACCCGATTCGAAAATAATTGCGCCATTTACAGTTGACATTAATGGATAACCAGTGAAATTAACACCTGAAGTCATCACTGCACCAGTTGTAAAATGGAACGCATCCGCATCTGTTACAAAAAGTTGATGATTCAACCCTTTAGCTGCATCTGAGCCGGTAAAAGTCAGATTTCCGGCACAAGTACCGGTAGCACCGGTAGTAAGTAAGAGTTTAATTGTAAATGCAGCACCCCCCAACTTTAAAGTCGAGCCGGAAGCAATATTAAGTTCATTGCCAGTCGACCCCGAAATGGATATGGTTGAATTGGCTGCAGCCTGAAGTTCTACCGATGTAGTTCCGGACACCTCTAACTGACTGATTGTTTGTGATGCCGGAACGTCAGTAACAATAATAGAACTGCCGCTATTAAATAATAGTTTGTCGGAAGTCGCAGGGGTAACTCTTTCGGGAGTCCAGTTTGTTGAAACCGCCCAGCTACCTGTTGCACCACCGCTCCATGTGTAAATAGTACCTACGGTGCCACTACAGGCGACATTATAGGCAACATCTATACCACCACCGGTTATAGCAATATTTTCGGCAGAATAACTTCCTGCTGCCAACCCCGATTTTAATCGCACATAAACGGTTGTAGAAGTGAGTGTTGCACTGGTATATTCTACAAGAACTGAATTTGCAAATGAGCTATTGTCTAACGAAACCTCGAAATCTGCGGGTGCAGTAACTGTAATATTATTGGTAAAACCGGTTAGATTTACACCTGTAAATATAAACAACTTCGAAGCCGATGGACCATTTCCTTCAACATATCCAAATCCGGATAAAGAAGTAGGTGTAGATGATATGGTTGGATTGGATGAATAGGTAAGTTTTATTTGCCCATTGCCACCGTTACCACCCACGAATGAATTGCCTTGATTTGCACGTGCACCGGCACCCGCTCCACCGGGGACTCCCCCGTTATTTCCAATTGCTGCGTTATTTCTTCCGGCAGCTCCATCGCCACCGCCAACAACAGTCGATTTTGTGTTTACAGCACCACCATTTGTGCCATCACTTTCAGTACCACCACTACTGCCGCCGCTGCCCGACATTGAGATTGTTGCTGTGCCACCGTTACCTCCCTTAAACGTGATTGTCCCTTTCGATGTCGTATTATCGAAGACACCACCTACTCCCGAAGCGGCAGTTCCTGTACTGTTAATTTTTCCTTTTCCACCAATACCTCCCGGGGCATTTACGGTTGAAGCATCTATAAAATAAGTATTTAAGCCCGATGGTGCTGATTCGTTATCAAGTGATGGTACTACACCCAAGCCTCCGGCTCCAACCGAAAAATTGTAATTGTTTCCAGGGGTAACAGCGATTATCTTTTTTGCATACCCACCACCTGCACCACCGCCACCGCGTGCTGCACCGGTACCGGTCGCTACACCGCCACCGCCAGCTCCACCACCGCCCCAGCACTCCACCGTGACTGTGGTGATTCCTGAGGGACAAGTCCAGGTGCCCGAACCCGGCGTATTAAATGTTTCTACGGTTTGTGCATTGGCCATAGCCGATAATAACGACAGTGCGGCGATGGCCGTAACTGTCTTTAAGCTACCACTGAGATTTCGCCCAAGGTGGTTCTTAATCTGTGAAGCGTAGAATTTAATTTTCATAACTAAAATATGTGTTGATAAAGTAAATACTGTTTGATGTTCCGCATGGCTTATCGCAATGTTTATTGGACGAACCGTCATGCTTTTTCCCGGTTCAACCAAAAAGAAGCACGCATGGGGAATTAATAAATCAGGTTTAGACCGATCATTGGTACTTTAAATTTTATTATTTCCATACATGCAGAACTTGGGATTTGCAAATTCGGCTTGATGAATGAATGCCCGTGTGCGGGGAGATAAATTTTTGATCCCATTATTCAATGTGTTTAACTTATTTACGAGTTTATTTCGGTATTTTGTTGATTATTAATAATTTTCAAATGTATGTTTAAGGGTTGGCCCCGATTGGTACAATTGTGTTGAAATCGGGGACAAATGTTCCAAACTCGTTTTCTAATAATATTATAATATTTAGGGCGTTAATCGGTTATTATTAATCCATACGATGGCGTATAATTGGATAAAGCGCGTAAGTTGACCTGTTGACTATTCCAAGTGCCTGATGCAGTGCGAATTGAAAAAAATATAGATTGGGATGATGGTTTATGCCGGAAAAAGGACTTTAAACGGGGGGGCCGGTGTTATGAATGTTATTGTTTCATACCAATTCTTTCGCCCATTTTAACAGTGGTTTCATAACCCTTTGATGAATTAATTAATATATCCTTATCAATTATTATCCTATTTCGTTCGAATAGTAATACAACTGTGGATCCGCCAAATTTAAAGTAGCCTTTCTCTTCACCTTTTCGGGCATAACTGCCTTCAAATGTTTGAACGATGCTGCCGACCATGGTGGCTCCCACTTCGGCCATGATTACATTGCCAAAGTGCCTGTTTGAAATAATGGTATATTCCCGTTTGTTCAGGCAGAATATTTCTGCCTTTTTGCGCAATGCCAAAGGGTTAACAGAATAGTAATCGCCATCGATTTTTTGGGTTGGCGATACATTGCCATCCAAAGGAAAATGAAAACGATGGTAATCGGCCGGAGACAACCTGATAGCCAGCAGGATGCCATCCTTGTACTTTTGTGCAAGTTGGGGATTATCCAAAAAGGCGGATACATTAAAGCGGTAACCTTTTATAATAAAATCGGTATTAGAAATATTGGTATAGGCTAATATTTTCCCATCGGCCGGTGAAACTACAGTCGTTTGGCTGGTATCAATTGGTCGGACATTCTCTTTAAGTTTTCTGGTAAAAAATTCGTTGAATGTGTTGAAATCATGATCTTTAACAATGCTCATGTCAATATCTAAATCATGAATAAACGGTTGAATTTTTTGTGCCGAAGTAGTGCCGTCCATCCAATGGCCATAAATAGAAGAAATGAATTTACGCTTCGCCAAAGTCCATAACGTTGCCCGGCCTGCGGGATTGTAATACAACCACGCCAACCACTTTTCTCCGGCCACCGTTTCGGTTTTCATTTGGCCGGTTACTCTGTCAACATATTGAATAGGCTTTTGAGATTTGGGTAAACATACAGCCATGCTAACAAACAACGCAAGCATCAGTAATACAGCGTACCAACTCTTTTTGTTTTTAGTTGTTTTCATTCTTAATTCGTTCATTCAAAGCAACAATCATCATTTGTAACCCTCATAATACAACACTTTTAAATAACCCCAAAGTGATCATTGCGTTTTGGAAGCCGTAAGACAAACCGGGGCCTGAATTTTCGCCCTGAGAAAAGCAATTTTTGAAAAGGATAAATTTAGAACTTTAGTTTGGTAAAGTGCCTTTCAATATCACCTTTCAGACTAAATTAATACTGAAAGCGGGCCCTGCCAAACGGATTTTAAATGCAAAACTTTATATCGACAGATTGTTCGATGTTCTACAAAACATAACCGGTTCATACACCATAATTTATAAAAATTCACCTTGATATGTAATGTTTAAACAAACTACCGGTATGTATTAAAACAGCCGAAATCCTTTAGCCGCCTACTTACCAAAGCACTCGGCAGTACTTAATTTTGGTGCACCACCCAAGTTGCCTGCACCCGAAGCAATGTAGAGTTTTTTTCCATCGGTGACTACCCCTGTACCATGCCGTCCTTCGACTAAATGGGGCAAGGTACGCCATAGGCCTGTTTTAACGTTGTAGGCTTCGCATTCGTTGTGTGCCACTTTGTGTGCGATACTTTCGCCCCCAATCACAATTATTTCGTTGCCTGACACGACATTGGTTGTTCCGGCACGCTGCGTTGGTATAACTGTTGGCAAAGTACGCCATTTTTGGGTTTTAAAGTCGAATACGTCAACTTCGGGCACGGTAATTTCGAATACCTTTTTTTCTACACCCGAACTTCTGCGTCCGCCAATGCAATAAAGTTTGTTATTAACCACAACCGCTTCAAAATGATCGCGGGCACGGGGCGCATCGGGCAATTTAGTCCACTTACCGGTTGCAGGGTCGTACTCATCGAACCATTTTACATGTCCGTTCCAATGTCCGTCGAGAATGCCGCTTACAATATAAAACTTTTTGTTATATACTACACAACCGGCGGAACCACGTCGGCGATTGGCCGGTATTTCGGCACCTTTGGTCCATGTATCGGTTGAAGGATTGTAGATATATATATTAGGTAGTGGCACCTCGTGCGGATATCCACCGGTTTGGGCACACACAGCATAAACCAGCCCGTTGAATAACATCGACTGAAAATGGTGAATTTCCAGTGGGGGTTTGGCTCCATTGTGCCAGGTATTGGTTTTTAAGTCGAGAATAGAAACCGGTATGATGCCGCGTCCACCAATAAGCATATATTGTCCTTTATAATATACCGCCGAATTTTCCTCGCGAACCACCATATCGCCTTTTGTTTCAATGGTTTTCCAGGTGCGTTTTTCAATCGGTTGTTTTGCCTGAACCAGAGCCACTGCGGTAAAGATAGCCCCTGTTATCATGAGTTTTTTAATCTGCATATTCGTTTTTCTTAATAGTATTTAATTGAACCGATACCAAAAATATAAAAGATTTCCGAGGATTTTGCCAAAACACCCATTACAAGCCGCACACTTGTATTTGTTCCGGCAAAATAGTTTGGAATGGCAAAGTCAGAAATCTATTAATCAGTATGTTATCAATATTTTGCAGGATATACGGGTGTAAATGTTTTTATAAAAAATTTCCGCACCGGCATCATCATTATTCAACACACGACCAATCAACGCCAATCGCCATACAACAGCCCTTCGTGGCATATTGGTAACAGAAGAAGCAGCAACTGCGCGTTTGCGAAAACCTTTTTAAGACACCCGGCTCTTTATTGAACCAAAGAAAGTGCCATCAAAAGGAACCATACCTGCCGGGCAGAGATCTGCAAAATAGTCGCCGGGCATCAGGCCACTGAAATGCAAATTTTTGTGAAATCACAAAAATTATTCAACATGCTGAATAAAATGAAATTGGGGTGTCATGAATTTGAACAATTGTACAACAAATAAGTCACTTGTTGTACAATATTGAAAATTGATACAAATAAGAATGATTATTTTTGGTGTTGGAAATGTGGAAAACCATTGGCTCAACATCTGCATTTACTTCAATACCAAAGAATAACAGAAAACAAAATAATATAGATGAAAATAATATCTTTAGCAACTTCAGTTTTACTATTTGCTTGTGCAAACCGTACCATAGCGCAAGAAAAGCCCAATATAATTCTGATTTTTACCGACGATTTGGGATATGGCGATGTGGGTCGTTTTTTTCAAAACCAACGGGCAAAGGAAAAAGGATTACCCGCAGTTTACACACCCCGGTTAGATTTGCTGGCCATGCAGGGTGCTCAGCTTACCAACCAGTATTGTGCCGCACCGGTATGTGCTCCTTCCCGTGGTTCATTACTAAGCGGAAGAAGTCAGGGGCATGCCAATGTAAGAGATAACCAGTTTGATAAAGCTTTGGATGACAACCACACCCTTGCCACAGTATTGAAAGGAGCCGGATATACCACTGCTGCCTTTGGCAAGTGGGGCGTACAGGGAGAAACAGAGGATGCTTCGCAATGTCCTGCACATCCGAATAAACGGGGATTTGATTATTATTACGGATATATCCGGCATTCCGATGGCCATGAACACTATCCTAAAGAAGGCGTTTACTCAAAAAGCCCAAAGGAGGTTTATGAAAATTATACCAATGTTGTTGCTGGTTTGGATAAATGTTACACAGCCGATTTGTGGACTGCCGCTGCAAAAAAATGGATTATTGAACAGAACCATAACAAGGCGCAAAACAAACCATTTTTTGTATATCTTGCCTACGATACGCCACATGCTGTGCTTGAACTTCCAACACAGCCATACCCCAAGGGTGGTGGGCTCAACGGAGGGATTCAATGGATTGGAAAACCCGGCAGAATGATAAATACAGCATCGGGAATTGTAGATTCGTGGGTTCACCCCGATTATGCCAACGCTACTTATGATGACGATGCAAATCCATTAACCCCTGAAGTTGGCTGGCCTGAAGTATTTAAACGTTTTGCCACAGATACCAGACGAATAGACGATGCAGTAGGTGATATTGTACAATTGTTGAAAGATTTAAATATCGATAAAAATACAATGATAGTTTTTGCATCGGACAACGGGCCATCCAAGGAGTCGTATTTATCGGGGAAACCATATTCTCCGACCTTTTTTAAAAGTTACGGGCCATTCGACGGCATCAAACGCGATTGTTTGGAAGGCGGTGTTCGTGTACCGGTTATTGCATGGTGGCCCGGAAAGATCCCCGGCGGACGGGTTGTTGAAACACCCAGCGTTTCGTACGACTGGATGGCCACTTTTGCCGATATGGCCGGGATTCCATCGCCGGCATTAAGTGATGGCACCTCACTCCTGCCTTCGCTTACAGGCCAAGGTGTTCAAAAGGATGGACTCGTATATATCGAATATTTTAATGGTGAGATTACACCCAAATATTCTGATTTTACAAAAGAACATAAAGGAAGGAAGCGCAACCAGATGCAAATGATTCGTTTGGGCGATTTGGTTGGGGTACGGTACGATATAAAATCGCAGGATGATCATTTCGAAATTTACAATGTTGTAAACGATCCTCAGGAAGCCAATAATCTTTCCTCACTACCGGAAATGGCTTTGGTTCAGCAAAAAATGAAAGCAAAAGTACTGCAATCGCGACGGCCGGATGAATCGGCACCACGACCTTATGACAATGCGTTGATTCCGGCGGTGGACGTTGCCAACCCCGTTCGGGGCGTTGAGTGGCGTATTTATACAGGAGATTTTCCATGGGTCCCCGAAATTGGTTCGTTACAACTTTCCAAATCCGGTTTCTCAGAAAGACCCATTTCCGATATAGGTTCATTAAAAGAGAATAAGCTATTGTATTACACCGGTTATATACAGGCTCCAAAAGATGGCGAATATCGTTTCTCTCTGGTATCGGGCTCCGGTACAATATTGCGTATACACGACTGTTTGGTTATCGATGAAGACTTTGGGTATCAAAAGGGAGACAATCGGTGCAGCACAATAATGTTAAAGGCCGGAATGCACCCATTCAGGCTTTATATTAATCAAAAATCGACCGACAAGGCAATGCTGGATTTTAAATGGCAAGGTCCCGATTTTGGGGAACAGATCATTTCGGACGAATCATACTTTCATAATTAATGATAGCATTTCAACTTGTTTTCATTCGGTGCGGGTGAACGCCTTGGTACGCGATGTGCCCATTTGCAATACGTCAGGAAAAGCACCGGGAATAATCGCGTTTAACAGCGTAATGATAAGAAAACCGGAATCTTATCATGTGGAATAAAGGATGGTTTGAACAATAGTACTATAAATAATAACAATGGTCTTTCCCTGTAAACTATGATTGCGATTATATTTGCAATAAGTACATTATATCATCTTTGGAATTCAATTGTTATGAAACTTTTATATAGAATTTTACAACGACTTTTTGGTCGTAACAGCACAGCTATTTTGCTGGCAATTTGCTTGTTTTTTGCAGGTACATGTAATATTCGTTCGCAGGAATTGGGTGCGAATTTTAACGAATCTATTGATGGACCGCTACTTAATGTGCCGTTACTAAAGGCATCGGGTGTAACCTGGATAAGGGGTTTTGTAGATCTTCCACTCAATTTTTTAACCAAGGATGCCGACGGACGTATTTCGGGGGTAAAGACAAGTGCTATTAATGGGTATGTAAAAACTCAAAAATTTGTTGAAGCCAAAAAAGCATTGAACGGGCAGGTAAAAGCAGTGATGAGCCTTAAAATTCCATTCGAAAACTATACCGATTTGGTTCCTGATCCCGGTTCACCACAAATGAATTACCTCTTGGATGCCATACAAAAATTTCTGCTGTCATACGATTTGGGTAAAAATATCGATATATTGGTCATGGGTAATGAACCCGAATTTGAAAATGGTGGCGATGCTGCTGCATATGAAGTTTTTTTGAATCTTTTTGCCGACACATTAGCACAATGGAAAACGAAATACGATTGGCAATTTATGGTTTTTGCCGGTTCACTCAACCGCGTATCCGAACTCAAAAAAAGCACTACTATTCCGGCAGTAGTGCGCGTTGTAAATACCAATAAAAATGTAGACGGCATTGATTTGCATGTACATGCAATGGATGTGGCTCAACTTTCAGAAGACATACGGTATATCCGCGAAATACATAAAGTGACCAAAAGAGTCATTACCACCGAATTTTCATTAAACCGACTGCTAAGTGCCCATGTAAACGACGACATTGGAAGTTGGGGTACAACGTATGGTTACCCAACAACGGTTAAGATGTATACATACCTCAATTATGCTTCGCAGAAAGCAGCGGGCAAAACCCCATTGAGCGATCAGGAATTTTTGAGCTATTTCGAATCGCGCCCGTGGTATCCTGCCAAATGGTATCGTATTATTTACGAAGCTTTCAAAAAGTATAAGGCCGATGCCATGATTGGACGCTTTGAAAGTGCTGTGGGTGTAAAAAATTACGATGCCACCTCGGCCATGTGGGATTTAGGTGCGATATACAGCGGCACATTTATGGGCAACGACAATATTACGGGCTTACAGCGTGGCAGTGTTTTGGTTTATCCCGAGTTTAAAGCCATTATTGATAGCTTAAATATGGTAAATGCCATACGGGCATGGCCGAACGAAAACACGGATTGCATCGTTTACCCAAATCCGGCGGGGAACATCGTTTATATCAATACGAAAGATAAACAGCCTGCAAATATTAAACTGATAGGTACAGACGGACGTATACTACTAACCAAATGCGGTGTAAAAACTTTAGATCTGTCTACTATAAATCAAGGTCATTATATTTTACAAATAGAAACTGAAACCGGCATTAGGGCTTTTAAAAGATTAATAGTAAACAAATAACTGCCGTTTGAAGCCGGTACACCCTTGTTGGTGAAAAACCGCAAACAAGCACAAATACTGAGGTAAAAAATGACAGGAACAAGATGGAAAATGAGGCATCGCATCAGGATATTTTTTGTGCTATTATTGATTATATCGGTTAAAACACTTGCACAATACCGTGTAACGCCCTATTCAGGTTCGCGAATATTTTGGGATAAAACCACAGAAACAGTCATCTTTCCATCGGGTAATTATGGACGATTAGTGCAATTGATTGATCATCGGTTGATGGCAGTGGCTCAATTTGGACCGGGTATTGGAATTTCGGTTAGTTCTGATTTGGGCAAAACATGGCGTACACCGGTAAATATTGCTCCTTCACCAACAAATATTACGAACTCGGTTCCCGATATATACCAATTAAAAGACGGAACTATTTTGGTTGGCTATAATCCCCGGCCAAAAGAACCCTATTCCGCCGATAGAAAATTTGGTATTCGTTTACGCCGAAGTACCAATAACGGGGCTACATGGAGCAGCGAAATTTTTGTTTTCGATGCTTCGTATACCAACGCCGATGGTTGTTGGGAACCTGCTTTTTTAGAACTTCCTTCGGGCGAGGTTCAATGCTATTTTGCCAACGAATACGATTATCAATTTAGTAATGAACAAAATATTAGTGTTTGCCGCTCGTTCGATAAAGGTTTAACCTGGAGTAAGCCCGAAATTGTTTCTTACAGGCAGGGGTCGAGAGACGGAATGCCTGTTCCTCTACTTCTACAAAATTCCGGCAATATTGCAGTGGTCATCGAGGATAATGGATACGCCGGTTATATGCCCCGATTTCAACCATCTATCATTAAATCGACTCTTGCCAACAACTGGAAGGACGGATTTGTGAATGCCACCAGTGCGAACCGCATTTATGCCATGTGGCCCGCTTTACCTACCGCCACCAAAGCGGCTGCACCTTATATCCGGCAATTGCCATGGGGCGAAACCATTCTTTCGTATCAAGGCAGCGAGGGGCGCACAAGTGCCGACGATTCGGTGCTCGATATGTTTGTGGCAGTCGGCAATAGCGAAGCCGGCAATTTCAAAGCACGGTCTAAACCCTTTGCTGTGTCGCTCGATAAAAAAGCGTTATGGAATGCACTTTCGGTTATCGATACCGGCATTGTAGTTGCACTTACATCGACCAATGAATATACCACAGGCAATCAGATCATCATGATTAAAGGTTATCCTGTTCGGCAAGTGAATATTAAAAAAGGCACAATTACTGTCGATGGCGACCAAATAGCAAATGAAAAATGGAGCACGGAAAATGCCGATCAACTAATTATGGGTGTGGAAGCAAAAGCGCGTGCTGCCTTTGATTTTGTGTACGACGATAACCATCTCTATTTTATAGCTAAAGTCGACGATAACGAAATTGTCTCGAACCTTACAACCAACGATGGCGTTCGCCTGATGCTTGATGTCGATGATGCTTCGACAAATGTACCGGGGGTAGGCACATTTAATCTTTTTTTTGATGTAAACGGAACCGTAACCATGCAAAAAGGACAGTATGGCGGCTGGTTAAGTACCGTGGCTGCCGGTATTGATTTTAAAGTAAAACAAATTGCAAATCAGTGTTATACATTCGAAGCCGCGATTCCATGGCAATTGCTTGGAAAAACAGCACCTCCGGCAGATAAACGGTTAGCTATCGGGATCGAGCTTCGCAACGTAAATAGCTCGGGTACGATAACCGAAACAATGGCCGATGTGCAAAAAAATGCACCATACACATGGGTGGAAACCCGGCTCATTTCAGATACAAAGGATGCAATCAAGGTTATTAAAAAAAACAGCAAGGAAGTAAAAATACTCGATCGGGGCAGTTTAATAGAGATAATAGCAACACACCCGGTACAAAGATATGAACTTTACGCCATTGATGGGCGGTTAATAAACGCCGAAGCGATTGAAAAAAGTTTGTTTTATGTTGAAAAGCAGAAGACAGGTTCAATCATCAGGCTCTTTTTTAAAGACCGCAGTATGGCTTCCGGATTTATTGCTCAGAGGTGCGAATGAACATGCTGATTGATATAAGCTTGCTGCGATTTTTCGGTTCTAATTAAAATGTAAAATATGATAAATAAGATATTTCTAACAGCCGGAATGGCCATCGGCGGTTCGTTGTACATTCAGGCACAAACCAAACCTAACATCATTGTTATTTTGGCCGATGATATGGGTTTTAGCGATTTGGGATGTTTTGGCAGCGAGATCCACACACCAAACCTCGATGCATTGGCTGCCAATGGCTTGCGGTTCACCCAATTTTATAATTCGGCGCGTTGTTGTCCTACAAGGGCTTCGCTGCTTACCGGCCTCGATCCGCATCAGGCTGGTATTGGCCAGATGGCCGGAAATTCGTATCGTAATTTTGAGAACGATGCCTATGTTGGCAATTTAAATAATCGTTGTGTTACTTTGGCCGAAGTATTGAAACCCGCAGGCTATTTTACAGCAATGACCGGCAAATGGCATGTTGGATCCACAGGGCCGCAACTTCGTGGCTTTGAAAGATCGTATGAACAAATGGGTTTTTACTTTTTAAATGATAATGATGGAGCCCATAAGGTAAATATTGATGGTGTGGCCACGATTAATGGTGGTGATGCCGATCCGGCAAATTGGTATTCGTCGTATAAATGGGCCGAATGGGGCAATAAGTATATTAACGAGGGCATTGCCCAACAAAAACCATTTTTTCTTTACCTTGCATTCAATGCGCCGCACTTCCCCTTGGCTGCGCCGGATAGTGTTGTTAAAAAATATATTGGCAAATACAGTGATGGTTGGAGCGAGTTGCGTAAAACGCGATATGTCAGGCAAAAAGCAATTGGCATTATCGACGATAAATACATATTAACGCCCGATGATGATGTTTGGACGAAGTGGAGCAATTTGTCGGCAAAGCAGAAAGCTCAACAAGATTCTATTATGGCAACCTATGCTGCTTGCGTGGATATAATGGATCAGAGCATTGGTCGCATCATACAAAATTTAAAGACTCAAGGCGTTTTCGATAATACACTGATCGTTTTTATGAGCGATAATGGTGGTAATGCCGAAGGATTGGCCACTGGCCTGGGAAACAATTCAGGAACCGGTTACATTGGCAGTGCAATGTCGAACATCCATTGCGGTGGCGCATGGGCAAATGCCCAAAATACACCTTTTAAAGAGTACAAACACTACATTCACGAAGGCGGTATACACACTTCGTTTATAGCCCATTGGCCAAAGGGAATAACAGCCAAAGGCGAATTAAGATCGCAACCTGCTCATGTAATGGATATTATGCCCACATTGGTTGAGGTGAGCGGTGCAAAATATCCAACACTTTACAATGGTAATGCAACGACTCCTTTGCAAGGCACTTCGCTTGTACCGGCATTTAAAAACCAGTCGCTTAACCGCGATACCCTTTGTTGGGAGCACGAAGCGAACAGAGGAATCAGAATAAAAGATATGAAATGTGTAGCAAAAGTAAATACACTACGTGTTTTTACGCAGGCCGATCATTACCGATGGGAACTTTATAACTTGGCAACCGACCCAACCGAAATGGTTAATTTAGCAACTTCACAACCCCAATTGTTGAAGGATATGGTTACGGATTGGGAACATCTTGCTGCTGCCAGGAAATTCTTGCCCTGGCCTTATGGCGAATATTACGACAATCCAACCAAGGTTCACACCCCGTTCTTTAGAGAAACTTTTGGCGAGGAGGGGCCTGCAATAAATAGTTTTCCGCCAACCATAACCGGCACAAAAACTGCGGACTACACCGATTACAGTGTAGCCGGAACAGATTATGTGTCCAGTCTGCCGACTAAAATTACTGTAGTCTCGCCCGAAGTAGCATCGGATACCAAAGATGCCTCCGGTGGTTCAGCACTCATGTTCGGCGCAGCATCCGCATCCGAAAAATTAGTAATAAAAAGCATTAATACTGCCAATTACGACTCTATTACTCTGTCGTACAATGTATTTAAGGGAACAGGTACAATAAGTAATGTATCTGTGAGGGTATCGGTAAATAATGGTGCTTCATGGACTCCCTTAAATAATACCGGTAGTGTAACTGTGGCCGAAAAGTGGAAGTCCATTACATTAACTGAGTTTTTACCATCGGTGCAGTCTCTGTGGTTAGAATTGGGTATATCTTCGCAGTACACACTTTTCGATGATATTACATTATTGGGGGTAAAAAAGGGAGATACCCATGTACCCGTAGTTTTGGGTTTAACATTTATCCTAACCCTGCAACCAACCGGCTATTGGTTGCTGAAAAGCGTTCGGATATAAAACAACTTTCGGTTGTTGATCTCAATGGTAAAGTGATGATAGCAACACAGTGGAGCAATAATGTCGATATTTCGTCACTTACAGATAGGTTGTATTTATTAAAAATAGAGACTATTAGGGGAGAAATCAATTTTATTCGATTTGTTAAAAGGCATTGAATTTTACACGCCAAAAACTTGTTTATTTCGGTGAAACAGGACCAGTGAAAGCACTGAGAATTGGGTGCAAATGTTAATATTTTTTGATGAATTACCTTTTAATTCGAAGTGGGATGCAATACATGCAGGTTGTTCAAAAATTGTTTCGATAAAAACATCGTTGTGCAAAGCTTTTGGTTCATCCTTAATGGTCATTAGATCGTTAGATTTTAGATGCTCGATGTTTTGATAAAAATTAACAAATACATATATTATTTAATTGCATTGAATTTAATGATGCAAATACCTTTTATCGCTCGCAGGTAAAAAACTAGTCAACAGCTCGCTCATTCTATCCACAAACAGGGCCATTTCTACACCGTACGGTTTGTTTTATTGCTGAACCGGCAAAACAAACATTCCATCGTTACAAGAATCTAAAAAGATTTTACTTTTTTTAGGATGAAGTCCCGGTTTTTAAATTTACATAAAAGATTATATATTCGTGTAATTC